>NZ_JBVVPS010000011.1:0-107841 GCF_055811355.1 Bradyrhizobium sp. WSM4873
GGGGCGTAACCCTGACGAAGGTGCGTTCCCTCCCCCCTTGTGGGGGAGGGAACGGAGAGAGCGATGCTGTTGGTCGAACTTGACTCGACCTCAACTCGTCACGCTTTGAAACTCACGTCCCAACACTGAGCGTGGCGCGCTGCTTGCGGAGCAGCGCGATCACCGACAGGGCCGTGATCAATCCGGTCTTGGGATTTTCGGACGGGATATTCTCGATAGACATCGAGAAACGCGCCGAATCCGCCTCGACCTCGATGCGATGAACATTGCGCGTGACGGTCGGGTCGGCCCAGATTTGCACCTGGGTGCGATCCGGCCCGACGCCCGCGAGCGACAGCGCGACCGCAACGTTGAGATTGGCCGGAAAGCCTTTCGCAGCCTCCCGCGCGGTGCCCTCGAACAGCTTGAGCGGCTCGCGCAGATTGTCGATATCGATGTTGTTCTGGACGATGAACGGCGCGCCCTTCAATCCGTCAATCGGCTTGCGCGTGACCATCTTCACCGAATGAATGGTGCCGATCGCAGCCGCGTTGACGGCGTCGAGCCCAATCAGCGCGCCGGTCGGCACGAGGATACGGCCGCCATTGGCGCGGGCGAGATCGACAAGATCGAAATTGTCGAGCAGCCCGCCGACGCTGACAACGACCGCGGCCTTGCCGCGTTTCACTGCGGGCTCGACGATCGCACGCAGTTGGCTGCTCGGCGCGCATTCGACGACGATGTCGGCGACGTCGCCGAGCTGGTCGAGCGGCAGTACGGATGGCGGACGACGCAGGCTGCCGAGCAATTTCTGATGCTTTGCGGGGTCGCGCACCGCCACGGCCGAGAGCGTCAATCCCTCGATGCCCTCATCGAGCGCGGTCGCTATCTTGGTACCGATCGAGCCGAGCCCCGCGATGGCGACCCGCAGTTCGTTCGAAGCTTGCCGTTCAGTCATCGCATTACCCCTCTCGCCCAGCCGATGTCATAGCGCCTCAGGCGCCGCGCGCATAGCTGCGCAAGCGCGTCTCGAGCACGGACAGCATCGCGTCACGGGCCGGATCACGCGAGCCGCGCAGCCATGCGGCAGCGAGCGGCAGCCGGCCGACGGGTCCGATCTGCTTTGGCCGCAGCGGCACGAAGCACACGCCTGATACCGCCATTCGCGTGGACCAGCGCGGCACGATCGCGACCCCGAGCCTGGTTGCGACGAGATTGATGATGGTCTGCTTCTCGTCGGCGACCTGCACGATGCGTGGCGTGAGGCCTGCCTGCTCGAACAGTCTTATCGTGAGGTCGTGGCTGTGCGGCCGCGAGCGGCGGTCCGGCACCAGCATCGCTTCGCCGGCGATCTCCACCAGCGTGATCGACTTGCGTTTGGCCAGCGCGTGGCGCTGCGGGAAGGCCACGATGGCTGTCTCCTGCAGCAGATCGCGGAATTCGAGCCGCTTGTCCCGCTGAGCCGGCGGACGCACGAAGGCGAGATCGAGCGCGCCGGTCAGGATCTTCGGCAGCAGCCGGACGGTCTTCTCCTCCAGAAGCTGCACCGCGATATCAGGGTGCTTTGCGCGGAAGTCGCGGAGCAATGCCGGTAACAGCCCCGCCGCGGCACTGTCGATGGCGCCGACCCGGAGTTTTCGAGCAGCCCCTGCACGCGAGCGATTGCGCAGATTGGTCTCGACCGCCTCGACGCGGGCGAGAATGGCACGGGCATCGCGCAGCAGCGTCGCGCCGTCTTCCGTCAGCGACACCGCCCGCGTCGTCCGCGCGAACAGCCGCGTGTCCAGATCTTGCTCCAGCAGCTTGATCTGGCGGCCGAGCGCGGAGGGCATCATCTGGAGATGCTGCGCCGCGCGGCCGAAATGCAACTGCTCGGCCGCCGCCACGAAGCATCGCAACTGATGCAATTCCATTCGCTGTCCTCTGATCCTGTGACGGGATTATATCATTTTTTTGTATAAACCAGCGCCGATTGAGTCCCCCAGCCGCTCCCGCCTAGCTTGGCCTTCGAAGTGGACCTTCAGGGTCCGCCGTCACAACGAATACCGGGAATTAGGGAGGCTGGGATGGCGAGCGAGATTCAGACGCGCGTGCTGCGCAAGATCACATGGCGCATCGTTCCCTTCATTATGCTGCTCTACTTCGTGGCCTTCATCGACCGCGTCAATATCGGCTTCGCCTCGCTGACGATGAACAAGGACATCGGCCTGTCGCCGACCGTCTACGGCTTTGGCGCCGGCATCTTCTTCTGGGGCTACTTCCTGTTTGAGGTGCCCTCCAACATCATTCTGCACAAGGTCGGCGCGCGGATCTGGATTGCGCGGGTGATGATCACCTGGGGCATCGTGTCGGCCGCGATGGCCTTCGTGCAGGGCCCGAACAGCTTCTACGTGCTGCGCTTCCTGCTCGGCGTCGCCGAGGCCGGGTTCTTTCCCGGCATTATCCTCTATCTCTCCTATTGGTTCCCGGCACGCCAGCGTGCCGCGGTGACTGCGCTGTTCATGGCGGCGGCGCCGCTCTCGACCGTGCTGGGATCGCCAGTCTCGGGCGCGCTTTTGGAGATGGACGGAATGCTCGGCTTCAAGGGCTGGCAATGGCTGTTCGTGCTGGAGGCGCTGCCGGCGGTGCTGCTGGGATTCATGGTGCTGGCATTCCTCACGGACCGGCCGGAGAAAGCAAAATGGCTCGCGGATGACGAGCGGCGCTGGCTGGTCGAGACCATGAACGTGGAGACCACCAGCAAGGCTGCGACCTCGAAGCACAGCATCTGGCGCGGGCTCGCCGATCCGCGGGTGCTGGCGCTGGCGCTGATCTATTTCGGCACCTCGGCCGGCCTCTACACGCTCGGCGTCTGGGCGCCGCAGATCATCAAGCAGTTCGGCTTGTCCTCGCTCCAGGTCGGATTCCTCAACGCGCTGCCGGCGAGCGCCGCCGTCGTCGCCATGGTGCTGTGGGCGCGCCATTCGGATCGCACCGGCGAGCGCACCTGGCACGTCGTTCTGGCCTGCCTGCTCGCGGCGGCGGGGCTCGCCTTTGCCGGACTTGCGACCGGCGTCGTGACCGTGCTGATCGCGCTGGCGCTCGTCAACATCGGCATCTCCTCGGCGAAGCCACCGCTGTGGAGCATGCCGACGCTGTTCCTCTCCGGCCCTGCTGCGGCGGCGGGAATCGCCACGATCAACTCGATCGGCAATCTCGGCGGCTTTGTCGGTCCCGCCATGATCGGCTGGATCAAGGACCAGACCGGCAGTTTCGTCGGCGGACTCTACTTCGTTGCCGGCCTGCTGGTTCTCTCCGCGGTCCTGACCCTGCTATTGTCACGCGTGAAGACCGCGCCCGTCGAACCCGTCACACAATCCCATTGATATCTGAAACGGAGCACTCCCATGCGTACCCATTCGATTGCAGCGATCCCCGCCGACGGCATCGGCCCCGAGGTCATCTCCGCGGGCGTTCGCGTGCTGGAGGCGCTGGCCAAACGCAGCGGCGACCTCGCCTTCAACATCAAGACCTTCGACTGGGGTTCGGACTATTACAAGAAGCACGGCGTCATGATGCCGGCCCACGGCCTCGCGGAGCTCAAGAAGTTCGACGCGATCTATTTCGGCGCGGTCGGTGCGCCCGACGTGCCCGACCACATCACGCTGTGGGGCCTGCGCCTGCCGATCTGCCAGGGCTTTGACCAATACGCCAATGTGCGGCCGACCAAGATCTTGCCGGGCGTCGCCTCGCCGCTGCGCAATGTCGGCGTCGGCGACCTCGACTGGGTGATCGTGCGCGAGAATTCGGAGGGCGAATATGCCGGCATGGGCGGCCGCGCCCACAGGGGTCTCCCGGAAGAGGTCGGCACAGAGGTCGCGGTGTTCACCCGCGTCGGCGTGACGCGGATCATGCGCTATGCGTTCGAGCTCGCGCGGTCGCGTCCGCGCAAGTTCCTGACCGTGGTGACCAAGTCGAACGCGCAGCGCCATGGCATGGTGATGTGGGACGAGATTGCCGCCGAGGTCGCGGTCGAATTCCCTGATGTGACCTGGGACAAGATGCTGGTCGACGCCATGACGGTGCGCATGACGCTGCATCCGAAGAGCCTCGACACCATCGTCGCGACCAATTTGCACGCCGACATCCTCTCCGACCTCGCCGGCGCGTTGGCGGGAAGCCTCGGCGTGGCGCCGACCGGCAATATCGATCCGCAGCGCCGCTTCCCCTCGATGTTCGAGCCGATCCACGGCTCGGCCTTCGACATCACCGGCAAGGGCATTGCCAACCCGGTCGCGACGTTCTGGACCGGCGCGCAGATGCTCGAGCATCTGGGCGAGAAGGATGCCGCGGTGCGGTTGATGGCGGCGGTGGAGAAAGTATGTGCAGCCGGCGTGCTGACACCCGACGTCGGCGGCACGGCGACGACGAAGGACGTGACGGATGCCGTGATCGAGGCAATCCACGGATCGAACGTCTAGTCCGAGCTGCGTCTCCTCCCTCCCCCATTCTTGCGGGGAGAGGGTTGGAGCCGGAGGCGCCAGGGATTCCAAAAAATTTTGGAGCCCCTCTTGAAACCAGAACGGGCTTTTTTTATTTTTCCGCTGCCGCCGAGAGGTGGTGTTCCCGACGCCTGGTGGGTCGGGAAGCTGAGACGGGCACCGGTCGTGTCCGGTGTCGTTCGTATCCATTTTGCTCCTTGGAGGATCTGGCTATGCGCACTTACGACTTCTCTCCCTTGTGGCGTTCGACCGTTGGCTTCGACCGCCTTTTCGACCTCGTTGAAACGGCACAGCGTGCCGGCGAGGACAACTATCCCCCCTACAACATCGAACGTCTCGGCGAGGATCGCTACCAGATTTCGCTTGCGATTGCGGGCTTTGCACCCAACGAGGTCGCGGTGACGGCCGAGCAGAACGCGGTGACCGTCGAGGGAAACAAGCCGGACAGGACCGAACGCGAATATCTCTACCGGGGCATTTCCGCACGGCCGTTCAAGCGGCAGTTTAACCTGGCCGATTATGTTCAGGTGCACAGCGCCTCGTTCGAGAACGGCCTGCTCAAGATCGAACTGGTCCGGGAAATCCCTGAAGCCATGAAGCCGCGGCGAATTGCCATCAATGCCGCGCCGTCCGGCAACGTGCATCAACTCGAGGGCAAAGCCGCCTGAATTCGGTCTGTCGGAGACCTGGTGATCCCGCCCGATGGTCGGGCGGGATCGACCATGGCCTTCGACTGCGTACCCGAATGCAAGTCAGAGGTTTAGAGAAAGGAGGAGGACCTCTCATGCTCGATCATGTCGACAACATCATCGATCTGAACGCGATACTGCACCCTGGCTCTGTCTATGATCATCCCCGCGACGTCATAGCCGATCCAACTCTGTCGATCCGCGAGAAGCGCGCGATCCTCGCGTCCTGGGCTTCGGACGCAGCCAGTGTCGCCTCGAGTCCGGCACTGCGGGAGATGCCCGGCTCGGGCAAAACCGTCACCATCGACGAAATTCTGGAAGCGCTCGCGAGCCTCGACCACCATCCGAAGGGACCTCCGGGCGGCAAGCCGGTCCGCACACGATCGGTCGAGCGAACCGGCCTCGCAGCGTAGGCAACGACAGCTCGACGGGGATTACGATGATGGTTGATGAAGAGCTGGCCTTGTTGCGCGGCCACCGCAGCAACATCAGCCGCTATCAGCGGTTGCTCAAGACCGAGCTGACCGAGTTCGAACGGCGGTTCATCGAGAGACGTGTGTCCGAGGAGCGCTCGGCGATCGAGAAGCTCGCTGTGTCTGCCTTTCCGCTCACCCTTCAGGCTCCGAACGGCGCGATGGGGAACGCAACCACGCGCCTGACGGCAAGCAGCCACGGGTGATCGACATGCCCGAACACCTCCCGACCTTCGAAGTGTTCCTGAAGAAATGCGGTCGAAGGACATGGCGGTGGCGTGTCTGCACGACGGAAGGACGCCTGGTCATGCACGGCTTCGAAAATGGCCGACCCGCCGCAAAATATGCGGCTGAAAGGGCATTGTTTCTGATGCTTCTCGCCGCGCCCTATCGCCCGGCGGGCCGGGCTTCCGCCACGGCGCGCTCCTCCCTGGCGACATCAGCATCAAGATGGCTGCCGCGACACAAGATGCGTGAATGACAGGGGCCGCGTGGGATGGTGCCTGGCATCAGCCAAGCCCATCCCGGCCATCTCCGTTGCTGACGCTTACCGCCGTCCGGGCGGTGGGGTCGCCATGGCGGCTGTCGGGTCGGGCGGCGTCAGGTGGCGCGGGACGATGATGGACTGGCCGGGGGTAAGCGTCGCGTTCTCCGGCAGCGAGTTGCTCTGGGCGAGCGACCACAGCGGCACGCGATTGGCTGCCGCGATGCTCTCCATGGTGTCGCCGCGGCGCACCGGTAGCCGCACGCCACTGTCCCACAATTCGACGAGCGTATTCGCCGGCACGAGATAACGCAGGGGCACGGCATCGACCTGCGTCTGGGGCGGGATGCGCGGCAACTGCGCGACCATGTCGACGATCTGACGGTGGATGTCGTCGGACTTCTCGATGTTGATGTGGCTGACCCGCGCGTTCTCCTTCAAATCATAGCTCGCATAGTGACCGCGATAACCCGGCACAGCGACCACGTTGCCGCCGCCAAGAACGCTGTCGGAGAGGTAGATGTTGATGAAGCGCTCGACATTGAGCGGCACGTCGCCGGTCGCATGCGCGGGATCGATGGTGATGACGAGGCTGATCGGGATGTTCTCCTTGGCCGCCATCTCCGAGATGACGATCGAGCAAAGCCCGCCCATCGAATGCCCGATCAGCACGATCGGCGCCGGCGTTTCCTTGTAGCTGGAGATGGCACGATCGCCGATCCATCGGCAGATGGTGAATTCATAGACGTTGGCCGAAAAGCCGGCCTGCGTCAGCTTCTCTTCGAGCCGGTCCATGCCGGTGGAGAAGAACGGCCCCATGGCGCCACGGAACAAGTAAATCTTCGGCGGCGGCAATGGCTCGAACGGTGGGGGCGGCGGCGCGGCGGGTGCGGCCGCGGCGGGCTTCGTCTTGGCAGGTGAGGCAACGGCCGTCCCGGTGCTGAAAGCAAGCAGCGCAACGGCTGCCAGCGCGAGAAGTCGCCTCAAATCGATCATCAGTCCAGCAGTCCCACTTCGGGAGGCTGCAGCCTCCCCCAAAGGCGCTTAGTGACGGCCGATTGGGTGGAATTTGGGGCACGGAACCAGGGCTCGATCGCCGCTGATTTGAGCATCTCGACGCCCAATCACTGCATGCTTTTGAGCCTGCTGCGGTGGGCGGCCTGTTTCGCGCGGTTGCCGCAGACCGCCATGATGCACCATCGCCGGGCGCGCCTGCGCGTGTGGTCGGCGAACAGCATGGTGCAGTTGTGGCCCTCGCACGCCTTGACGTTCGAAAAATCCTCGTCGCAGACGAACTTCGCCATGGCTTCGCCAACCGGCAGCAATAGCGCTTCCGGCGATCGCCAGCGCCGCTTCATTCGCAATGCGAGAGCGCCGCCATCGTCATGTCCGGGCTCGATCTGACTGAAGGATTCATCGCGCTCCAGCAGGCTGTTCAACGGACCGAGCTCGCGCAATGCATCTGGCGTGAGCGGCCGGCCCGCATGCTTGCGCACGAACCCCCTGAACCATTCGCGCAAGGCGCGCGCTTGATCCGCGACCTTGTCCAGCTCGTCCGGCGTGGCGCGGGCCGTCAGCGCGTGCAGATCATCCGGCGGCACCAGCTTCGCCTGCGCCAGCCAGTCGATCAGGCCATGACCATCGTTGATCCAGTCCACCGGCGTATCGACCGGTGTCGCCACCGAGTTGAGAAAGTCGAGGCCGAGCGAGTCGGCGATGAACATGGCGGGCGGGCGGTCCATGAGCGGTCCTTGGCCGGTCGGGAGAACATGGACGAAGATAACCAGTTAAAGCGTCATTGACAAGTTACGTAAGCGCGAAGTAACCTCTCAAATAGCTTTTGTACGGTTATATCCAAGGGAGAATGCCATGGCCGCAATTACGTACCGCAGCGCGGATGTCGACGGATTCAAGGTGGCCTATCGCGAGGCCGGCACTGTCGGCGGGCCAAAACTCTTGCTGCTGCACGGCTTCCCGAGCGCAGGCCACATGTTTCGTGACCTCATCCCATTGCTGGCGGGCAGGTTTCATATCGTGGCGCCGGACCTTCCCGGTTTCGGCCAATCCGACATGCCTTCGCGCGAAAGCTTCCGTTTCACGTTCGATAGCATCGCGCGCGTGATCGAACGCTTCACCGAACTGATCGGCTTCGACCGGTTCGCGGTCTACGTTTTCGATTACGGCGCGCCGACTGGTTTCCGGCTTGCGCTCAGTCACCCCGAGCGGATCACGGCGATCATATCGCAGAACGGCAACGCCTATGAGGATGGCCTCAGCGACAACTGGACTCCGCTCAAGACCTATTGGCAGGATCCCTCGCCGGCCAATCGCGACGCGCTCCGCGCGCTCCTCACGCCGGAAGCGACGCGCTGGCAGTACACGCATGGCGTTCCCGATCCGATGACCGTGTCACCGGACGGCCAGAACCTCGACAATTTCTACCTTGCGCGCCCGGGGTCAGACGACGTGCAGCTCGACCTGTTCGGCGACTACAAGAGCAACGTCGCGCTCTACCCCGCCTTCCAGGACTATTTCCGCAAGCACAAGCCGCCGATCCTCGCGGTCTGGGGCAAGAACGATCCGTTCTTCATTCCGCCCGGCGCCGAAGCGTTCAAGCGCGACAATCCGAACGCCGTGGTGCAGTTCTTTGACACCGGTCATTTCGCGCTGGAGACGCACGCGAAGGAGATCGCGGACAGCATTCGTATCTTCCTGACGTAACGGGGGCTGTCCGCCGCGACGTTTACGCCGCCAGGCTCTGCTGATCGCGGAATGCGCTGATCGCCATGTGGACGAGATGCAGCTTGCCTTTGACCGCCGGCGATATGTCGAAGGGATATGCGTCGCTCATCCCGAGCGAGCGGTTGAGTTCGTTGATGCTGCGGGCAAGCGGCATCCACAGTGCCAGGAGTGCCTCGAAGTCGCTCTCGAGATAGGGATCCGTCAGGGTCTGGCGGGCGCGCTCGTCCAGCGCCAACGGCAAACCTGCCAGCGAGTCGAGCGTCGACACGATATGCAGGAAATGCGCGAACGTTTCCGCCCAGTCCTCCCAGGGGTGGGACGTGGCGTACTCGCTGATGAAGCCGCTTCGGTCGTATGAACGATCGGCGCGGCTGTAATAGGAGTTGATCGCGGCCTGATAGTCCTGCGCCTGGTCACCGAAGATCAGCTTGAACGGGGCCTGGAATGTCGTGCCGTCGACGAGCAGGTCCCAATAGAAGTGACCGATCTCGTGCCGGAAATGCCCGAGCAGCGTGCGGTACGGCTCCCGGAATGCAACGCGGCGAGATTCTCGCTCGACATCGTCGGCCTCGGCAAGGTTGAGCGTGATGAGGCCCGAGAGATGCCCCGTCAGGATCGGACTGACCTCGTCCGAGAGAATGTCGAAAGCCAATGCTTCGCCGGTGCGCGATGCGAGCGGAAGCCTGAGGCGGCCGAGATCATAGAGGAGACGGCGCTTGGCTTCCTCCATGCGGCGCCAGAGCATGACGTTTCTGGTGCTGCCGAGGTCTGGAATCGTACGCGTGAGGCGGCACGAGCCGCAATACCAGTCCGCGCCCTCGACAGACCAATTGCAGCCGATGATCTCGCGATTGCGGCAAGCTTGATGGGATGCAAGTTTCGTCATCTCGATGCGCGAGGAATCGAACGCCAGCTCGGTGCTGCAATTCGTGCACGCGACGTGCTCGAACGAGACAGGATGGCGGCATGACGGGCACTGAAAAAACTTCACGTGGACTAGCCCCAGACAGACGGCACGCCGGAAAACCGGCCTGTCAATTAGAGGAACTCTTATCGCTTGCGACCGTCGCTGTTGCCGGCGAGCAGCGCACGCTGCGTTCGGAGCGCGTGCTGCCTCAACAGGCCGGCTCGCTTCGCGCTCAATTGGCTCGATTGAGGCTGCGGCCTTTTCTCAAGGACATTTTCGGAAACAGGTCGACCGGCCCACGCTCGCTCGGGCTGAACCGCCATGGGGCCGACGTTTCGTTTCCTTGTCATGGTGTGACAACACCAGATCGTGTGCCGAGTTCCCTTCCTTCGACCGGCAGGTGATCGAGTTTGGCTCTGCAGATACGACAATGCCGCCGTCGGCATGACGGCGGCATTGTCAATTCAGCGGCTTGCGGCGAAGGGGTTAATTCCGGGGAGCCGTTGCCGCCGCCGAGCGGGCGGACCTGGGCGCGCCGGGTTCGGCAACGGGAGCAGGTGCGCGCGAGCGCATGATTGCGGCGTCGATCTCGGCAATCACGCGGCGCTGGATCGCCTCGTTCTTGTCGATCGAGATGTGGCCGACGCCGGAGCCGCGGACGTCGACATTGTCGAGCTTGCCGCGAAAACCGTCCGCGCGCTTCACCGGCTCGCCGGGGCCGTCGCCGATATAGATGTTGATGTAGCGCTCCGCGCCGGTCGACAGCTTGGTCTTGAACACGGAGTCGAGCCCGATCGCGAGTTTCACGGGCACGCCGAGACGGTTGAGCTTGGCGATCATGTCCGGCAGCGCGGTCGCGCCGGAGGAGTGCCCGACCAGCACGATGGTCTTGAGCCGGCCGGCCTTGTAGGCGGTTGCGGCCTCATCGGCGAGCGAGGACCAGGACACGAAATTCGCGACGGTCACCGGGATGCCCTGCGCCTGGAGCCGGGCGCCGATCGTGTCGAGCCCGAGCGAGAAGATGTTGAGCACGCCGCGGAGCAGATAGACATGCGTGGTCGCGACCGCAGCCTGGCTCGGCGCCGCCTTGGCGGTGGTCGGGCTGATGGCAACAGCTGACAGCAGGAGCAGGCCCATCGCCCACGCACGGAGGGCGGACAACTGGCTGGCGCCAGCGGTGTGACGGCCGTTCGGTGTCATCGATCTTTTCCCTGGGAATATGCTTCGGCCGGAATCGTAGCCATGGCCTGCTCGCAGACGCAACAAAGAGCCGCGTGAACGACGATCTTAGCAGCAAGCCGTGACCATCGCGCAACACTTGCCCGAAACCTGCCACGGAAGGGCCTGTTTTGAGGCCATTCTTCTCCAGCTAATTGCAGCCGCGCGAGGCCCTTCCTATCTCAGGGCTCCGCTGACCCGCCCCTCACGGCTGGTTCCAGCCCCCCTCCCAGCCTTATCCCCTCAGACTTGCGGCCATCATGTCCTCCATCATTTCCGTCGCCAGTTTGTCGAAGACCTATGGGTCCGGCTTCAAGGCGCTCAAGAACGTCAATCTCGACATCAAGCGCGGCGAAATCTTCGCGTTGCTCGGCCCCAACGGGGCCGGCAAGACCACGCTGATCTCGATCATCTGCGGCATCGCCAATCCGAGCGAAGGCAAGGTCCTCGTCGGCGGCGAGAACATCCAGACCTCCTATCGCAAGGCGCGCTCGCTGATCGGGCTGGTGCCGCAGGAATTGCACACGGACGCTTTCGAGAGCGTGTGGGCGACGGTGAGCTTCTCCCGCGGGCTGTTCGGCAAGCCGAAGAACCCCGATCATATCGAGAAGGTGCTGAAGGACCTCTCGCTGTGGGACAAGAAGGACAGTAAGATCATCACGCTCTCCGGCGGCATGAAGCGCCGCGTGATGATCGCCAAAGCGCTGTCGCACGAGCCGCAGATCCTGTTCCTGGACGAGCCGACCGCCGGCGTCGACGTCGAGCTGCGCAAGGGCATGTGGGAGGTGGTGCGCACGCTCCAGCAATCCGGCGTCACCATCATCCTGACCACGCATTACATCGAGGAAGCCGAGGAGATGGCCGACCGCATCGGCGTCATCAACAAGGGCGAGATCGTGCTGGTGGAGGACAAGGCCACTTTGATGCAGAAGCTCGGCAAGAAGCGGCTGACGCTGCATCTGCAGGCCAAGCTCGATGCGCTGCCGGAGAGCCTCAGGCATTACGAGCTCGACCTCTGCGACGGCGGCGCGACCCTGGTCTACGACTACGACACCAAGGGCGAGCGCACCGGCATCACCAGTCTGCTCGGCGACCTCCGCACCGCCGGCATCCGCTTCAACGATCTCGACACGACGCAATCGTCGCTCGAGGACATCTTCGTCGATCTCGTGAGGGCGTCATGAACTACCGGGCTGTCCGCGCCATCTATCTGTTCGAAATGGCGCGCACCTGGCGCACGCTGCTGCAAAGCATCGTCTCGCCGGTGGTCTCGACCTCGCTGTATTTCGTGGTGTTCGGCGCCGCGATCGGCTCGCGCATCAGCCAGGTCGAGGGCGTCAGCTACGGCACCTTCATCGTGCCGGGCCTGATCATGCTCTCGGTACTGACGCAGAGCATCGCCAACGCCTCGTTCGGCATCTACTTCCCGAAATTCACCGGCACGATCTACGAGATCCTGTCGGCGCCGATCTCCTATTTCGAGATCGTGCTCGGCTATGTCGGCGCGGCCGCGACCAAATCGATCATCCTCGGCCTGATCATCCTCGCCACCGCCGGACTGTTCGTGCCGCTGCACATCCATCATCCGGTCTGGATGCTGGCCTTCCTGGTGTTGACGGCGGTAACGTTCAGCCTGTTCGGCTTCATCATCGGCATCTGGGCCGACGGGTTCGAAAAGCTGCAGATGATCCCGATGCTGGTGGTGACGCCGCTGACCTTCCTCGGCGGCAGCTTCTATTCCATCGACATGCTGCCGCCCGCCTGGCGCACGGTGGCGCTGCTCAATCCGGTCGTCTATCTGATCTCCGGCTTCCGCTGGAGCTTCTACGAGATCGCGGACGTCAGCGTGGCCGTCAGCATCGGCATGACGACGGCATTCCTGGTGATCTGTCTGGTCGTGATCTGGTGGATTTTCCGCACGGGGTATCGGTTGAAGAACTGATCCTGGCCGTCATTCCGGGGGCACGCGCGCGCCCCGGAATCGCCAGGGGTTACCGATAGCAGTGGAAGCGGTTGTATCCGTCGTAATAGCCGCGGCAGCGACGGTGGCCGCGATGGGGAATGCCGAACACCCCCTCGACCGCGCCCACGGCACCGCCGACACCCGCGCCGACCGCGCCACCCACCACGCCGCCGACGGGGCCGGCGATCCGGTTGCCTTCATAAGAACCTTCCTGTGCGCCCCGAACGATGCCCTGGGCATGGCCAGGCTGGGGGACGCAGGACAGCGCGGCCAGAACGGCGGCGCCGGCGAAGAGCAGACGGAAAGGCAGACCAGCCGGCCGTGAAGCGGCGGCGACGCATACTTTGTTCATCTTCATTCCCAAAGGTAAAACCGGCCGCGGAAGCCGCCGGTCGAGGCAGGTTACTTCTAATGCCGATGCAGCCAAATGGTTGCACCATTGTGATGAATTGTCGGCGTTGTGAACGCATCTCCGCTCGCGAAAATGTCAGCGCCGCCGCTGGCTTTGCGGCGCTAAGCGGCCTTGCTTACGCCGGGCGTCCCGTTAACGATGGCAATAAGGTTAGCTTTGCAGCCCGCTGGAACGAAAGCCGGATTGCAGGCATAGTGCACGCCGGGGGACGGAGAGCCGCGGCGCCTAGTGTGAACAGGCCGGAGGCCAGAAGTCAGATGCGTTCGTTTTTTATTGCTTTCACCTCCCTGATGCTTTTGAGCGCGGGCACCGCGCAGGCCAAGGTCGAGATCACCGTCGACAAGGACAATCAGCAGATGACCGTCGCCGTCGACGGCGTCGCGCGCTACCACTGGCCGGTATCGACAGGCATCCCGTCGCGGGAGACGCCGAACGGCGCGTTCCGCACCTTCCGCATGGAAGAGGATCACTATTCCAAGGAATTCGACGACGCGCCGATGCCGCACGCGATCTTCTTCACCAAGGTCGGGCACGCCATCCACGGCACCGACTCCGTCGGCCGGCTCGGCACGCCCGCCTCGCATGGCTGCGTGCGGCTGTCGCGCCAGAATGCCACGACGCTCTACGCGCTGGTGCAGCAGCAGGGCGTGCTCAACACCACGGTGACGCTGACCGGTTCGGCGCAGGTGGCGCTGGCGCGCAATCCGCGTGGCCGCAACCCGACGGCAGTGGCCCGCGCGCCGCAGCCCGCCGAAGAGCAATACGCCACATCAGGCGATCCCGTGAACCTGACGCCTCCGGCCGCACCTGCCCGCCGCTACATGCCGCAGGACGACAACTACATCTATCCGGCCGACGGCAGCGACACCGGCGCGCGCTACCCCGCGCCGCGCGGCAGCCGCCCGCTCTATGACGCACAGGTCTATCAGCAGCAGCCGCAGCAATATTACAACCAAGGCAACGGCACGTATTATCAGCCGCAGCCCCGGCAGGTTTACCAACCGCGTGGCTATTACTACCAGAACTGACGCTATCTGGACGCGGCGTTGCCGCGCTCGACGATTTTTCGCGCAGCCTGGACGAAGGCACGGGCGACCGGCTCGAGAATCTCGGGTCCGGTCGCGGCGAGATCGTCGGACGGTGTGTGGAAAGTCCGATGGCGGCCGGCCATGCCGAGGAAATCGGCGTAGCCCGCCGCATGCACGTCGCGCAGTTCGCCGACCGCCTGCTTCTCCGTCACCAACCGTTTTGCGTCGACCTTGGCGAAGGCCTCATCCGTCAGCGCGACGGCGGATTTGCTCAGCACGAGATATCGCTCTTCCTCAGGCCGATCGGTGCGGGCGCCCTCAGCGAAGGCGTAGCAGGCGTTCGAGGAACCGAAATGAATCCACGCCAGCGTTTCCTTCGGCGCCGGCGCCCCGTTCTTCAGAAACAGCTCCATGCCGCCATGGCCGATCTCATGGCCTGCGGTCGCAATGAAGACGAAATGCGCCGGCCATTTTTCGGCGGCGATCGTGCGCGCCAGCGCAAGGAAGTTGGCAATGCCGGGCCCACGTTCGCACACGCAAGTGTACCAGCCGGTCATCGGCGTCGAGACGACGATGGTCGGCCCCGCGCCGACCTCGGCGATGACGTTGCGGCTGGCGACATCGCGCTCGTAATGGCCCTTGACGTCCAGTGTCACTGGCGCGCCCGACGCAAGCGCCCGCTCGAATGTACCGCGCGCCTTGGCGCCGACCACGATCACCGGCACCGGCCAGGGCGCATCTTCCTGCGTGACGTTGTAGGCGAAACGGTCATCCGCGGGATTGCCGATCGTCAGCAGGATGGCCGCCGGCCTCCTCGCCACGGCCTCCGCGATCGCCGCGCGATGGGCAGGGCCGAGATAGGCGCCGCGATCGAACGGCAGATCGAGCAGAAGGATTTTTCCGGCGACATCACCGTCTCGCGCCAGCGGCGTGGCGAGATGAAAGCTCGCTTTGTCCACCGGCGGCCACCAGAACGGCGTCGCCTCGACAGACGTGCCGGCCGCTTCGGCGCTGGCCTGCTCGACGACATATTGCCGGCCAAGCACGACGGGCTGGGACCTGACCTCGAATCCGGCGGTCTTGAGCTCAGCGGCGATCCAGTCGGCGGTGGCGCGGTCGCCGGGCGAGCCGAAGCGATGCAGGCCGAACGAGGCGTAGCGCGCGACGTCGGCGTAGAGGCTCGCGCCCGAAAGCACATCCTCGGCTGCCGCCTGACCAACCATGAGAACCGCCATCGTCGCGATGAAGATAAGCCGCATGCAAATGGCTCCCGGAACCAATGCTTCTTGAGGGGCAGTTTCCGCCTTCCACGGCCGTCGTCAACCACCCTCGCCGACCAGCACGAACGGCGCCCACACCGCCGGATCGGCGTTGCGCGGCGACGACCGGTCGGCAATCAGCGCCTTCATCGACCGGCGCAACGCCTCGGCGCGGCCGATGCCGGGATGCGCGGTGAGCTCCGAGAATGCTCCCGTTGTCAGGCGCACCGCCGCATCGGAATCCACCGGCCAGTGCGAGACCAGCAGCGCGCGTGCGCCGGCATAGAAGAATGCGCGCGCAAGGCCTGAGAGACCCTCCGCGCCCGGCCTGTCGCCGGCGGCGGTGTTGCAGGCCGACAGCACCGCCCAGTCAGCGTCGAGCTTGAGCTTGGCGATGCGGCTCGCGGTGAGCAAACCGTCGTCGTCGCTGGTGGGCTTTTCGGGAAGCGTCAGAACCAGCGCCGGCTCGCTGAGGCCGTTGACCTCGCCGGCGACAAGGCCGTGGGTGGCAAAATCGACGACGCGATATTGATCGAGCGGCAAGGTGTTCACGTTGGTCACGGTTGCCGCCGGGCCGAGCTTGACGTCCTCCTGCGGCGAAGCGCCGAGCGCGCGCGCCACGGCCCGGAGCTCGCCCGCCGTCTCCGGCAATGCCGGCAGGCCGGTGCGCAGCCGATCGAGATCGACGGCCGTGCCGTCATAATAGCTCTGATACGGCTGCACGTTGCGCCCAGCACGCTTGTCACCCGGCGAACGCTGCAACACGGGATCACCGAACCCGATGAACGGCTTTTGCGCCCGCGAGTCCTTGGCAAAGCTCCGCAGCGCGCGCAGGCTCGGCACCGACGGCAGCACCGTGATGGCGCGCTCGTCGAGCAGCCACGCCGCCTGCCGGTAACGATCGGCGGACATAGTGTCCGGCTTCTTCGTCACCAGCACGTGAAACGGCAGGCTGGTGAGCGCGCCGACCGGGACGATCAGCAGTTTCGGCTTGCCGGCGATATCGACCGACATCGGGCCGAACAGCGCGGTGTAGAGCTCGAAGGATGCATCGAGGTCGAACGACGCCTTTGCCGCCTCCGGATCGGTGAGCCCCTGCCGCAGATGCGCGACACGGTCGCCTATCTCGCGGTTGCCGAGTGCGATCTGGCGCAACGCGCTCGTCTCGCGCGTCACGGCCAAGGCGTAGGTCTTGTCACTGAGCGCGATGAATGTCAGCAGCGCCTCGTCCGGCTTCAACAGGCTCTGCGCCTGCGCGATCGGAAGCGGCTGCGGGCTCGCCAGATCGGCGTAAGCCGGAAAACTGCGATCGAGCTGGGCCGTGACATCGTCAAGCGATTTTTGCATCTGAGCCGTTTGCGTGCGCAGGCTCGCGATCAGTGCGTCGTTGCGCTTGCCATCCGCCTGTCCGAGTTCGGACGTCACACGCTTGTCGAGTGCCGCCAGGCTCGCCTTCAGGTCCTGCTGCCGTCGCACCAATCCTGCGATCGCGTCATTGCCGGCGCCGAACCGCGCCGCCATCTGCGCCAGTGCGGCGCCCGCGCTGGTCTCATGCGCGCGTTGCACGGCGCCAAAAGCCTCGTCCTTTGCCGCGTCGTCGGGCTTGCCGTCTGTAACGCGCCAGATCGCCTCGATCAGCCAGGGATCGAGCTCAGTGAAACGGGTAAATTGCGTATTCCGCTGCGCGTTGAGCGCGGCGGCTGCCAACCGCAGCCGCGCCAGGGCGTCCGGCCATTTGCCTTCGCGGCGATCGACGTCGGCGAGGTTGATCAGGGTTACGATGGTGCCCTGATGGCGCGGCCCGAGCCTGTCCCGCGCAATCGCGAGCGCGCGGTCGAGCCGGCTGCGCGCGTCGATCAAATTGCCGGTCTTGAGATCCAGTAGCGCGACGGCGCGCAGATCCTTGACGAGCTGGGGATGTTTGCCACCGGGCACGCGCTCGTCGATCTCGAGGCAGCGCAGCAGATATGGCCGTGCCTCGTCGATCTGGCCGGCGTCCATTAGCGCCTGCCCGAGCGATCCGGCGGCAAGCGCGGTCGGGCCGCTGCCTTCGCCGAACTTGCGCTCGATCACGGCCAGAGAGCGGCGGTAGAGACCGAGCGCCTGATCGTTGCGGCCGAGGCTGGCATAGCTGTTGGCGAGATTGTTCAGGGCCCGACCGACATCGGGGCTGTCGGGGCCAAAGGCCCTCTCGTAGATCGCGAGCACACGCTCCCGAAGGCCTGCGGCCGCCTCGTTCCTGCCCTGAGCCGAATAGGCATTGGCGAGATTGTTCAGCCCGACCGCGGTGGTCGGATGGTTCGGGCCGTAGATCCGCTCATAGGCCTGAAGCGTTTGCTGGTAGAGCTTTTCCGCCTCGGCGTAGCGCGCTTCGTGCTCGAGCACGGTGGCGAGATTGCCGGTGACGGCCGCGACGTTCGGATGCGCATCACCGTTGCGCGCCCGGTTGATCGCGAGCGAGCGCCGCATCACCGCCTCGGCTTCCGTCAGGCGGCCTGCGTCCGAATAAAGGTTGCCGAGATCGTTGAGCATCTTGTCGTAGTTCGGCGCGGCCTCGGCGCCTCTGCCAAGGCTGCGGTCCAGCAGATCGAGCCCCTGCTTCAGCAGCCGCTCGCCGTCGTCGAAGCGACCGAGCAGGCCATAGATGTCACCGAGATGGTCCATTGCCGAGGCGACGTCGGAGGGCGGCGCATTGGCGGCTTGCAGTGCGGTGAGCGCCCGCTCGAAATAGCCGGTCGCTTCCTTGAAATTCTCCTTGTCACGCGCGAGGCCACCGAGCGCGGCCAGCGTGTCCGCGAGGCGCACGTCATTGGCGCCGAAAGCACCGGTGCCCAGCGCGAGCGCGCGTTCGGCCACATTGGTCGCCTCGGCGCGGCGGTCGAGCATGCCGAGCGATCCGACCAGGATGTGCGAGGTGCGTAGCGTCGAGGCGACGTCGTTGTTGCGCAGCTTGATGGCGAGCGCCGCATTCAGCCTGTCGATGGCCTCAGGGTAGCGGCCGAGGTTGTGCAGGAACATGCCCTCGTTGTGCAGCACGCCGGCATAGTTCATGCTGCCGGCACCCTGCCCGCGGCGCACCAGGTTTTCGAGCTTCTGGGCGGCCGCGAGCCCGTCGGCCCAGCGCGCGGTCTGCGTCGCCGCGTTCATCTGCGCGAGCAGCGAATCGAAATCATCGCCGCGCTGTGCAGAAGCCAGTCCCGGAGCCAAAAGAACCACAAGAAAAAATGGGACGAACAAGCGGGCACGGCTCATGCGAAAATCCCGTCACGCGCGTCGTACTTGCAATTTTGGAAGCATACGGGTCGCGGCGGCCGCTGTCGACCGCGGGAAATCGCGCCACTATGGGCATGGATTGAGCAACCGGGCGACGCAGGAAAGCAACAGTCCACAACCTTCAACGCGGCGGGGTTTCGACCAAATTGACAACCTTGGCGTCACCCGTATTGTCGTTCCCATTGTTTCTGGGACATGACATGACACGCGAGCAGATTTCGGATTTCTGCGTTACCGCCCTGGCAAATATCCTGCGAATTTCGAAGGACCGCGTCGACATCGGCACGAAATTCAGCCGTCTCGGGCTCGATTCGGCGATGCTGGTCTACCTCATGATGGAACTCGAAGAGAAGCTCGACCTCGAACTATCGACCGACGACTTTTACGACCATCCGACCGTTGAGGCGCTGTCGCGATTTCTCACCGACAAGCGCGCAATCCGCCCCGCCGCCTGAGGGCGGCTGAAGCCGGCGTAGCCAATGGAAACCTTCCGCTCGCTCGTGGCACTGCTGGCCCGGCGTGCGGCGGAGCAGGCCGACGACCGCGCCTATGTCTTCGTCTCCGATCGCGGAACGGAGGAAGCTGTCCTCACCTTCCGCCAGTTGCATGACTTCGCATCCACGCTCGCGGCGCGCCTGAACGCCGCGGCGCGGCCCGGCGACCGCGCCATCCTGGTGTTTCCGCCCGGCATCGAGTTCATGGTGGCGTTCTTCGGCTGCCTGATGGCCGGCATCATCGCCGTGCCGATGATGATGCCGCGGAGAAACAGCGCGCGCGATGCCAGCGGCGCGATCCTCGCCAATTGCACGCCGACGGTGGCGCTGACCAATTCGGCCGCCTCGCTCCGTGGTGATCTGCGGGCACGCTTCGCGCACGAGCACATTCGCTGGATCGAGGCCGATCTCGCGGCGGCCGACGGTGAGACGATCGAACTACCCGAGCCGGCGCCGGACGACATCGCCTTCGTGCAATACACCTCCGGCTCGACGTCCGCGCCCAAAGGCGTGATGGTGAGCCACGCCAATCTGCTCGCCAATCTCGAGATGATCCGGCTCGCGCTCGGCAACACCCGGCAATCGACTTACGTCAATTGGGTGCCGCTCTATCACGACATGGGGCTGATCCTGAACGCACTGCAGGCGCTCTATGTTGGGGCGACCTGCGTGCTGATGGCACCGAATGCGTTCATGCAGCGGCCGCTCGGCTGGCTGCGCGCGATCTCGCATTTTCGCGCGGAAGTGGCTTGCAGCCCAAATTTCGGCTTCGACCTCTGCGTCAGCCGCTATCGCGCCGACCAGATGGAGGGCGTCGACCTGTCCTCGCTCAGGATCGCGCTGAACGGCGCAGAGCCGGTGCATGCGGAAACCATCGAACGGTTCATCCAGACATTTGCGCCGCACGGCTTCGACCCGCACGCAATGTATCCCGCCTACGGAATGGCGGAAGCGACGCTCCTGATTTCCGGCGGACGCCGAGGCGGCGGTCATGTCACACGCAGCGTGAGCCGCACGGCGCTTCAGGCGCATGCGGCGCAGCCGCCCTCCAGCGCCGAAGATACCCAGATCGCCGTCGGCTGCGGCCGCGCGCTGACCGCCGAACGGATCGCCATCGTTGACGCGGACGACCAGACGCGCCTGCCGGCCGACCGGGTCGGTGAAATATGGGTGAACGGCCCCAATGTCGCACGCGCCTATTGGCGCAACGACGAGGCGACGCGCGAGGGGCTCAATGCGCAGATTGCCGGCGAAGACGGGGCGTGGCTGCGCACCGGCGACCTCGGCTTCCTCGACGCCACCGGCGAATTGTTCGTCACCGGACGGATCAAGGACCTCATCATCATCCGTGGCATCAACCATTATCCGCAGGATTTGGAGCGCACGGTGCAATCCCTCGACCAAGCTTTGCGCGAAAACTGCGGCGCGGCGTTCTCGGTGCCCGACGAGAGCGGCGAGGAGGCACTCGTCATCGTCCAGGAAATCGAGCGCACCGCGCGCCACTCAATCGACACCGAAGCCATCAAGGGCCGGATTCGCGAGGCCGTCGCCGACAACCACGAGCTCTCCGCGCGTCACATCGCGCTGATCCGGCCCGGCACTCTGCCGAAGACCACCAGCGGCAAGATCCAGCGCAAGCTCGCACGCAAGCTCTGGCTCGATGGCGGATTCGAGCAGCTCGGCTGAGACGATTCAGAAATCGATCTTCGCGCTCTCTCCATCGCGCAGGCTCGCAGCGATCCCCTGCTCGATCTTGCGCGCGAGGATTGGGCGATAGTGGATGAAGTCGGCAAAATTGGCGCGGTCGCGCGTGAGATCATTGTCAACGCGATAGCTGATGAAATTGCTGCGCGGTCGGCCCGCGACCACTTTTTTGAGCGCGGCGTCGCAGGCGCTGCGCTCCAGGGCGGTTTCCGTGGCGGGCTTCGGCACGGTGGTTGCGAAGGTCGGCGGCACGATGATGACGACGGGCACATCGGCCGGCAATGTCCTGACGGTAGCTGCCAGCGCAGCGATCTCGGGAAATGCCGCCCGCATCTCGGCGGAAAGTGACGGCGCCGGATCCCTGGGCCAGCCGACTTCCTTGAATTGACCCGGCGGCCAGATGTCCTCATAGCTGACAAAGCCGTCCGGGTTCATCCGTGGTCGCCGGCCAAGCCCGATACTGATCCGTTGAAAAGCCTGCTCGATCGCCTGCCAGGAGATCAGACGTGCAGCGTAGGTGGCGACGCTTCTGTCATAGAGCCAGTCGGGGAATGGGACGCCGCCCTCCTCCTTGGGCCGTGCATGCGCGCACCAGCCGGGATCAGTCACGATCACCAGTGCGCCGACCTCCCGGTGATTCCGCAGGAAGAAGTCCAGCACCGCGAGCTCCTGGCGGGGAAACGCACCGGTCATGTAGAGCTGTACGAACCGCAGGCCGGTTACGCGCGACAATTCCGTCGGCTCGATCATCTGCGCCGTCGAGTTGCCCAGGATCGCAGCATTGAAATCCGGATTCCGCGCGCGGCTCGCAGCCGTGATCTGGGTGAGGCGATTATCGACGCCGTCGATACCGAGCAGGCCGAGCTTGCCGCTGTCATAGGGATCGACCGCCACCATCAGTGCGAGCACCAGCAGCGCAGCCCCGATCAGCGTGCCCAGACAAGCGATCAAGCTCCGGCCCCAGCCGGGGTCGGTCTCAGAACTTGAAGTAGACGAAGTCATGGAGATCCCGACCACCCATGTGAAGCAGCAGTGCGAACAGCCCGAGACCGAGCAGGCCCGCGAGCCACGGATTGGGACGGCGCGTGAGCACCGCCACGATGTCCTGGCTCACCGGCAGCAGGAAGGCGAACAGCGGCGCTACAATCAGCGGCCACAAATGCTTTCCGCGCTCGAGCGGCAGCGGTGAAACCAGTCCGGCGAAGACATGCCAGGCCGCCTCCACCGATCCCGCACGAAAGATCACGCCGGTCGCGAGTACGAACAACACGGTGAGCGCCCAGCCGAGCCATGACGGGAACTCCGGGCCATAGCGACGCCACAGCGTGCAGGCGACCAGCGCAAGCCCGTGCAGCAGGCCCCACAGCACGAAGGTCCAGCTCGCGCCGTGCCACAGGCCACACAGCGCCATCGTGATCATCATCGCGCCGAAGAACTGCACGGGCAGCCAGCGCCGCGGCAACAGGCGCAGATTGACCAGCGGATAGAACACGTAATCGCGGAGGAACAGCATCAGGGTGATGTGCCAGCGCTGCCAGAAATCCTGGATGTTGGTCGAGCGCAGCGGCGCATCGAAATTGTATGGCAGCTGCACGCCGAACAGCAGGCCGAGGCCGATCGCGATGTCGGAATAGCCGGAGAAATCGAACAGGATCTGGAAGGAGAAGCAGAAGGCGAGCCAGGCGTCACCGCTCGCGAGCGGCCCGTTCGCTGCCTGCACGTAGATGGGATCGAGCAGATGCGCGAGGCCGTCGGCGATCACGATTTTTTCAAACAGGCCGATCGCGATGAAACAGGTCGCGACGCAAAACTGGCGCTGCCAGCCCGGAACGTAGACCTGCCTGCCGAACTGATGCATCACCTCCGACCAGCGCGCCAGCGGGCCGGCAATCGCCTGCGGAAAGAAGGCGATGTAGAGCGCGTAGCGGTCGAGCGCATAGAGCGGCGCCCTGCCGCGCTTCAGGTCGACCAGATACATGATGTGGTGGAAGGTGAAGAAGGAGATACCGAGCGGCAGCCCGACGTCGAGCACCGGCAACCTCGTACCCAGCACGAGACCGAGATTGGCGAGAAGGAAGTTGGCGTATTTGAACAGCGCCAGCAGCGCGAGATCGAGCCCGATCACCAGCGTCAGCACCGCCGGCCATTTCACGCGCCCATAAGCGACCGAAGCGAGCCAGTTGATCGCGATGGAGCCGATCAGGAGCAGGATGAAGGACGGGCTGCCCCAGGCATAGAAGGTGAGCGACAGCGCAACCTGCACACCGATGCGCAACTGCGGATAGGGATCGGCCAGGCGATAGATCAGCAGCGCCGCGGGCAGGAAGACCAGGAGAAAGGGATAGTCGTTGAACAGCATCGGTTCACAGCCGCGCCATCGCCGGCGTGAGCCGGCGGATGATGCTCAGCCCGTTTCGAGGTCGGGCGCAGCGTCGCCCGGCTGCCGCAGCATGCGTCGCGCAATCTTTTCCTCGCTCGGCACCTTGACGTCCCAGGCCAATCCGAGCGCTTCCAGGGCGCGGATGAAGACAAAGCCGGGATCGAACTCGAACCAGCGCAGGCCGAAGGCCGCGGAATAGGGAAAGGCGTGGTGATTGTTGTGCCAGCCCTCGCCCCAGGCGAGCCAGGCCATCACGCCGAGATTCCGGCTGTTGTCGTCGCGGGTGACGAAGGGCTGCGCGCCGAAGCTGTGCATCACGGAATTGATGGCCGACATGGTCTGCTCGACCACGAACATGCGCACCACGCCGCCCCAGAGCAAGCCGGTCAGTGCGCCCCATGGGCTCATGGTGGCGAGGCCGCCGATCGCGGCCGGCAGCACCAGGCCAAGACCGACCCAAGTGTAGTAGTAGCTGTTGACGGCAACCAGCCTGCGATCCGCCATCAGGTCCGGGACATAATGCGCAACGTTGGGATAATCGTGTTCGATCATCCAGGTCAGGTGCGCGTGCAGGAAGCCGCGCAGGCGGCCGAACGCGCCCTCGCCGTGCAGCCGCGGCGAATGCAGATCGCCGTCGTGATCGGACAATTCGTGGTGCCGGCGGTGCATTGCCGCCCAGGACAGCATGGGACCGCGGCCGGCCATCGATCCCATCACGACCAGGATCGCACTCATCGCCGTGGAGGTCGCGAAGGCGCGGTGGGTGAAGAGCCGGTGATAGCCGACGGTGAGGCCGAGGCCGGTGACCAGCCAGAAGCCGACAAACAGGCCAAGCGCCATCGCGCCGATCGGGCGGTAGAGCAGAAGCGCCAGCGCCAGCAGCGTGCCGAGGAAGGGCAAAACGTCGAAGATGATGAAATGCCGGCGCTGCATCCGGCGAAAATGCCGGCTACGGATGATTCGATGATCGCGTTGCTGCTGCACGGGCGGGATTCCAGGGCGCCGACTATGAGTACATACCCCCGCGGCGGCCGCAACCCAAGTCACCGCCGAAGCTTTCAACAGCCCCGAAAGCCTATACTATGGGCCGGACACGCCCAAATGCGTTCAAATATCCCTTTCCGCTTGCCCCACGAGCCGCCATGCCGTCACGTGCTGCGACGATCTTGATCGTGCTATTACCTCTCATTGCGGGACCGGCCATGGCATTCGATTCGGAGGCTCATCGCGGCGGGCGGGCACTGCTGCCGGAAAACACGCTTCCGGCCTTCGCCAACGCGCTGTCGATGGGCGTGGACACGCTGGAACTCGACGTCGGCATCACCGCTGACGGCGAAGTCGTCGTGTCGCATGAGCGCGGGCTCAATCCTGATCTCACGCGGGATGCGAGCGGCGCCTATGTCGCGGCCCCCGGCACGCCGTTCGTAAAACTGCGGCTCGCCGACGTCAGGACCTACGACGTCGGCCAGATCCGGCCAGACAGTCCTTACGCGAAGCAATTCCCCGACCAGCGCGCCATGCCGGGGACCCGCATTCCGACCTTGAGCGAGCTGTTCGCGCTGGTGCGCAAATCCGGCAATACGCGCGTGCGCTTCAACATCGAGACCAAGATCGATCCGAACCATCCGGACGAGACGCTCGATCCCCAAGCTTTCGTCACCAGGCTGCTCGGCGTGATCGAAGCCGAAAAATTCTCCGACCGCGTCATGATCCAGTCGTTCGACTGGCGGACCCTGCTGCTGGTCCAGCAGCGGGCCCCGAAGATGCCGACGGTGTACCTGACGCTCCAGCGCGGCTCGGGCCAGACGGTGGCGCTGGACAAGGCGACCAATTGGACGGCGGGTTTCAGCCCGGCCGATCACGGCGGGTCGCTGCCCCGAACCATCAAGGCTGCGGGCGGCGCGATCTGGTCGCCCTATTTCGGCGACGTGACCGCGGCGCTGGTCTCGGAGGCACACGCGCTCGGGCTGCGCGTCGTGGTCTGGACGGTCAACAAGCGTGAAGACATGGTGCGCATGATCGAGATCGGCGTCGACGGGATCATCTCCGACAGGCCCGATTTGTTGCGGCAAGTCGCGGGCGAGAAGGGAATTGCGTTGCCCGCGGGGAGCCCGGTGGAGCCGTAGAAGCAAGTCTCGTGTCCCGGCTCTGCAGCGCATCGCTAAAGAAGCGCTGCGCTGCGTCCGGGGCACGAGAGTGTTGCCATGTCGTCCCTACTCCCCGTCCCGCAAGCGCCGGTACAGCGCGCCCAGAATGTTGGAGTAATCGTCGGTCCAGACCCGCACCCTGTCGTCGGCTTCGGTCTGCTCCCAAGATTTGGACGATGCGAGCCTGCCGACGTCGGCATCCTCTCGGGCGGAGATGACGACGTCGGTCGAGAAGATGTAGTCGCCATCGCGCCCCGAATCCTCGTTGTAGACCCAGCTCTTGAGATCATTGGCATCGGCGATGCCGACCACGACGGTCTCGAGATCGAGGTGGCGGTTGGAGACGTGCATCACCACGGCGCCGTGCGGAGCGAGCTTGTCCTTGTAGATCTTCATCGCCTCTTCGGTCGCAAGATGGATCGGGATCGCATCCGACGAATAGGCGTCGACGATGATGAGATCATAGGCGCCGTCCGGCTCCTTCGCGAAGGTGAGGCGGGCATCGCCGATCACCGGCTTCAGGCCCGGCATGCAGCTCGAGATGTAGCGGAAATTCTTCGGATCGCTTGCCGCGTCGACCATGGACTGATCGATCTCGAAGAATGTCCAGCTCTCATTTGGCTCGGCGGCGCAGGCGAGCGTGCCCGATCCGACGCCGATCGCCGCGACCTTCAACGGAGCGCCCTTGCGTTCCCGGATCGCGCTGACGGCCTGACCGATGCCGCCATCCTTGTGATAGTAGGTGATCGGCTCGGGCCGGCCGGTGACCGGCGTGCCGTCATTGTTGAGGAAACGCTCGGCGCCGTGGATCGTGGTGCCGTGCATCAGCACATGGAAATAGCCGCCGGGCGTCACCACGATCTTGTGCACGCCGAAGAAGCTCCGCACCGTGGTGACGCGGCCTTCGTCCGCCGGATAAACCCGGATCAACGCCAGCGCGAGCGCGACGGTGGCGAATATCTTCCAGCGGCCGGCGTTGACCGCCAGGGCCAGCAGCGCGGCGAGCACGCCGACGCCGCTGGCCAGCCAGACGCGGTGATCCTCGAACCAGCTCGACAGGGCGCCCGTCGTGGCAAAGGGCGCAACGAGCACGACGACCAGCGCGGCAAGCGCCAGCCAGTACCATTTGACGATGCCCGGCAACCGCTCGTTCGCGGGCGGCCGGCACAGCGCGGCAAGCGCAATCAGGATCGGATATTCCGCGATCCAGGAGAATGTGAATGGCGCAACCAGCCCGGCGAACAGGCCGCCGACCATGCCGCCGAACGACAGTGCGACATAGAATCCGGTGAGATATTTCGCGGCCGGCCGGGTCCGCGCCAATTCGCCGTGGCAGGCCATCGCGATGACGAAGAAGCACAATTGATGGCCGCCGAGCGTCAGCAGCAGGTTCTGTTCGCCCCCGAACGCCAGCAGGAAGACGACGCCCGCGATCGCGACCGGCTGCAGCATCAGCATCCATTTGTGCGGCAGCAGCGGCCGCGACTGGAACACCACCACCCAGGTCAAGAGGTACAGCGACAGCGGCAGCACCCAGAGCAGCGGCGCGGCCGCAACGTCGGTCGAGATGTGCGCGGTGACGGCGATGAGCAGGCCGGACGGCACGCCGGCGAGGAATATCCAGCGCAGCCGTGTCATGAAACCGGGCGCCGGCGCATTCAAATCCTCGGTTCGCGCATCGACCATGGCGAGCTTCGGCGAGCGCAACAGCAGCACGCCGCATGCGGCGATCAGGACGATCAGAATGCCGTAACCGCCGGTCCAGAGCCGGTTCTGCGTGTGCAGCGTGAACATCGGCTCCAGCAGGAACGGATAGGACAGCAGGGCGAGGAAGCTGCCGATGTTGGAGGACGCATAGAGGAAATAGGGATCATGTCCGGCGGGATGCCCGGTGCGGACAAACCAGGCCTGCAGCAACGGATTGTTGGCGGCGAGCGCGAAGAACGGCAGCCCGATCGAGATCACGAACAGGCCGAGCAGCCAGATTGCGTAGCCCGAAGCGGGCGGATCGCCATAGGCCGAGGCGATGCCGAGCGGCAGCGTGGCGAAGGCCGCGATCAGCAGCAGGAGATGCACCACCACGGGAACGATGCGGTTCCTCACCTGCATCAACACATGCGCATAGGCGTAGCCCGCCAGCAGCAGCGACTGGAAGAACACCATCGCCACCGACCACACCGCCGGCGAGCCGCCGAGCCGCGGCAAAACCATCTTCGTGAACAGCGGCTGCACCGAGAATAGCAACAGCGCGCTGACGAAGATCGCGGCGGTGTAGACCGTCAGCAGCAGCCGGTTGCGTGACGAGGACGGCAGCTCCGTGGCGGGTTGCACGATCGAATCCATGGAAGCTCCAGCATCTCCCGGCGGGCGCCGGGCGCGCGCAATGGAGCACAAGGCGCCTGAACGGGCAATAAAGGGTCTCCTGATGTTGCAGCGGGAAATGCTTGATATACAGATGTCATTCTGGGCCGGGTCGTTCCGACCGTTCCGGAATGAGCGTGGAGCAGCTTGACCCCTTCATGACCGAAACCGACGTCGTCATCATCGGCGCTGGCCATAACGGCCTCACCTGCGCGGCCTATCTCGCGATGGCCGGCTTGCGTGTGCGCGTGGTCGAGCGCCGCAAGGTGGTCGGCGGGGCCGCGGTCACGGAGGAGTTTCATCCGGGCTTCCGCAATTCGGTCGCGGCCTACACCGTGAGCCTGCTCAATCCGCAAGTGGTCCGCGACTTGAAGCTGGCCGAACAGGGCCTCAGGATCGTTGAACGGCGCGCGCAGAATTTTCTGCCCGCTCCCGACGGCAGCTATCTCCTCACCGGCGAGGGGCGGACGCAGGCATCCGTCGCACGGCTGAGCGCGCATGACGCAAACGCGCTCGACGGGTTTTCGCGCGAGCTGGAAGATATCGCCGACGTGCTCAGGCAATTCGTGCTGCGCGCGCCGCCAAACCTGCTCGATGGTTTCGGCACGGCCTCGATCCGCGAGGCCGTGAACGCATTCCAGAGCGCCAATATCCTGCGCGGGTTGTCGCTGGAGCAGAGCCGCAGCCTGCTCGATCTCTTCACCCGCTCGGCCGGCGAGATGCTGGACGAACGTTTCGAGCATGATCTGGTCAAGGCGCTATTCGGCTTCGATGCCATCGTCGGCAATTATGCCAGCCCCTACGCCGCGGGCTCGGCCTATGTGATGCTGCATCACGCCTTCGGCGAGGTGAACGGCAAGAAGGGCGTCTGGGGTCACGCCATCGGCGGCATGGGCGCGATCACGCAAGCCATGGCACGCGCCGCACGCGACCGCGGCGTCGTGATCGACACCGATGCGGGCGTGCGCGAGGTCATCGTTGAGCGCGACCGCGCGGTCGGCGTGGCGCTGGAGAACGGCACGACCATCCGCGCGAAATATGTCGCAGCCAATGTCAATCCGAAGCTGCTCTATACGCGGCTGGTCGCCGCCGATGCGCTTCCCCAAACCTTCCTCGACCGCATCCGGCACTGGAAGAACGGCTCCGGCACCTTCCGCATGAACGTGGCGCTGGACCGCCTGCCCTCGTTCACGGCGCTGCCGGGCGACGGCGATCATCTCACCTCGGGCATCATCCTGGCCCCTGATCTCGGCTACATGGACCGCGCCTTCCTCGATGCCCGGGCGCACGGCTGGAGCCGAGAGCCCGTCGTGGAAATGCTGATCCCATCGACGCTCGACGACACGCTCGCGCCCGCAGGACACCATGTCGCGAGCTTGTTCTGCCAGCACGTTGCGCCGGAGCTTCCCGATGGAAAGTCGTGGGACGACCATCGCGACGAGGTCGCCGACCTCATGATCGCGACGGTGGACAAATACGCGCCGGGTTTTGCGACGAGCGTGCTCGGCCGCCAGATCCTGTCACCGCTCGATCTCGAACGGCAGTTCGGCCTGCTCGGGGGCGACATCTTCCACGGCGCGCTCTCGCTGAACCAGCTGTTTTCGGCCCGGCCAATGCTGGGCCACGCCGACTATCGGGGGCCCCTGAAGGGCCTCTATCACTGCGGCTCGGGCGCTCACCCCGGCGGCGGCGTCACCGGCGCCCCCGGCCACAACGCCGCGCAGGCGATCCTGAGGGATCACCGGTCGCTGTTCGGAACCCGTGGATAAGCCCGTGGATAAGCTGTGGACAGACTGTTGGCAGAGCTGTGAAAGCGCGGTGGGTTACGCCCCTCCAAGCCTGGTGCAAACTGGTGGAAAATCCGGGGATGAACGGCGGGAAAATCCGTGGACAAGCCCGGAAAAACCAGCGGATAGCCTGTGGCCACCCTATTGCAAGCCAATCCCCAAAAACGACTTCGCCCGCCAGGGGGCAATCCCCCCGACGGGCGCGGCTCGGAAGCAGTCGTATGGAGAATTGGCCCCGCCGGGAAATGGAAGGCGGAAATTACTTCAAGGAGCTGCTAATCGAAGTGAACTTGTCGTTCATGGTGGTGCCCAGGCCGTTCACCACGGTGATGATCGCCAGCGCGATACCGGCTGCGATCAGACCGTACTCGATTGCGGTTGCACCTGAATCGTCGGTCCAGAACTTCAAAATCATGCGCTTCAAGTCTCGCCTCCTATTCTATTTCAAGCTGTGTGGGTTGCCCAACACCCGGAAATGTACGGGATACAACCTGCGGGGGGGTTAATCGCCTGAACGCAAGTTATGCGAAAAATTGGGAACAAAAGTTCCAAAAATTGAACCGGACGGAACCCTGAGAATGCAGCCTTCCACCCATCGCGTCAGTTTTTCGATCGGCAGCGAGATCGCCGCCAAGCACATTGTCGACGTCCTCACCGAAATGTTCTTCGAGGACGATGCGGCGGTCGCCGCGTTCGAGCAGCCGAACGGACAGTGGGACGTCGCGCTGCATTTCGCGAACGCGCCGGACCGGGCGTGGCTGCGCGAACTCGTTGCAACCTCAGCAGGAAATGAGATCGCGGACACGCTGGCCTTCGACACCGTCGAAGCTAGGGACTGGGTCAAGTCGAGCCTGGAAGATCTCGTGCCGGTGCCGGCCGGGCGCTTCGTCGTCCACGGCAGCCATGACCGCGATCGCGTGGCGCCGAACAAGCTCGCCATCGAGATCGAGGCGGCTCTCGCCTTCGGCACCGGCCATCACGGCACCACGCGCGGCTGTTTACTCCTGCTTGACCATGTCCTGAAAAGCACCCGGCCCGGCCGCGTGCTCGACCTCGGCACCGGGACCGGCGTGCTGGGGATAGCGGCGGCGAAGGCGCTGCATCGCGCGGTGCTGGCCTCCGACATCGACCCGGCCTCGGTCAAGGTGGCAGCCGAGAATGCCTTGTTGAACGAGGTCGGTCACAATGTGCGCGTGATCCGCGCCACCGGCTTCGCAGCGGCTGATTTTGGCAGATGCGGCCCGTTCGACCTGGTGCTGGCGAACATCCTTGCCAATCCGTTACGGCAATTGGCGGGCCCGTTGACGCGACACCTCGCCCCTGGCGGGCGCGTCATCCTATCCGGCCTGTTGACGCCCCAGGTGCCCGCCGTGATCGCCGCCTACCGCGCACGCGGCCTCGTGCCTCTGAAGCACTTGCGGATCGAGGGGTGGAGCAGCCTGTTGCTTCGGAAGATGGGGTGAGTACGGGTGCTACCGTAGATGCCCCGCTACTTTGCCGCCTTCTCGTCCCGGCGCATCGTGCGCTCGGCCTGCGAGGCGCGCCTCGCGCGGCGTTCGGCGAAACGGTCGATCATCTGGTTGATGAGGCCGCGCGGTTTCTTCGGTGTCGCCGCAGTCGGAGCGCGGCGCACCGGCGGCGTAATCTTCTCAAACGTGAACGCTGGCATCGAGTGTCCCCTCGTCGTTGAGATGAACAACTTGCTCGAATTTCCCTGTTATCCGGACGAAGCGCAAGTGCCGCATCCTGTACTCCACTCAATTCGAATGGAACTTGTTCAAGCACAGTCCATGCCAGATGCGACCTCAAATGCGTCTACATTGCGGAGCGATCCGCATGATCCTAAAGTGATCCACCATGTTCGAAGCGCACTTCCAGACATTCGAAGAGCCCGAGGCCGGCGTCGCATTGACGGCGCGGCTGGCCGCGCTCCGTGAAGAACTCGCCCGCCGCAAGCTGACCGGCTTCGTGATTCCACGCGCCGATCAGCAGCAGAATGAGTATGTGCCGCCGTCGGAAGAGCGCCTGGCCTGGCTGACCGGTTTTACGGGCTCGGCGGGACTGGCGGTGGTGCTGACGCACGAGGCTGCGGTGTTCGTCGATGGCCGCTACACGATCCAGGCGGCCAAGCAGGTCGATTCAAGGGCCTGGGCCGTGGAGTCTCTGATCGATCCGCCGCCGGAAAGCTGGATGTCGGCACACCTGAAGGCCGGCGACCGCCTAGGATTTGATCCGTGGCTGCACACTTTTGCGGCAGCCGAGCGTTTGTCCGCCGCCTGCACCCAGGCCGGTGCCGAGCTGGTCGCCGTCGACAGCAATCCGGTCGATGCGATCTGGCAAGACCGGCCACAGACGCCGATTGCGCCGGTCACGGTGCACGGGATGCAACATGCCGGCGTGACTGAAGCCGAGAAGCTGACGCAGATCAGGAGCGAGATCGGCAAGCTCGGCGTCGATGCGTTGGTGCTGTCCGACAGCCATGCCGTGGCCTGGACCTTCAACATCCGCGGCGCCGACGTCGCGCATACGCCGCTGCCGCTGTCCTATGCGCTGGTACCGAAGGACGGCCGTCCCACCATCTTCATCGATCACCGCAAGCTCTCAAATCTGACCCGCGACCATCTCGAGCAGTCCGCCGACGTGCGCGAGCCCGATGCGATGGCGCCGACGCTGATGGCGCTCGCCAAGAGCGGGGGATCGATCGCGCTCGACAATGCGACCGCGGCCGAGGCCCTCAGCCGGCTGATCACGAGCGCCGGCGGCAAGCCGGTGCGCGGCAGCGACCCGATCGCGCTGCTCAAGGCGGTCAAGAACACGACCGAGATCAAGGGCACGCAAATGGCGCACCGGCGCGACGCGGTGGCGCTGGCGCGCTTCCTCGCCTTCATCGATCGCGAGGCGGCAAGCGGCAAGCTCACCGAGATCGACGCGGTCGAGGCGCTGGAAACATTCCGCCGCGACACCGGCGCGCTCAAGGATGTGTCGTTCCCGACCATATCGGGCACCGGCCCGAATGGCGCCATCGTGCACTACCGCGTCACCCGCAAGAGCAACCGACGGATCGTGCCCGGCGATCTGCTGCTGATCGATTCAGGTGCACAATACGAAGACGGCACCACCGACATCACCCGCACCATGGCCGTGGGCGAGCCGACCGACGAGATGCGCGACCGTTTCACGCGTGTGCTGCGCGGCCACATCGCAATCGCCCGCGCGATCTTTCCCGACGGCGCCACCGGCGCGCAGCTCGACACGCTGGCACGGCAATATCTCTGGGCCGCCGGCGTCGATTTCGAGCATGGCACTGGCCACGGCGTCGGCAGTTATCTCTCGGTGCACGAAGGACCGGCGCGGATATCGAAGCTCGGCACCACGCCACTGAAGCGCGGCATGATCTTGTCCAACGAGCCCGGCTACTACAAGACCGACGGTTTCGGCATCCGCATCGAGAACCTCGAACTGGTGGTCGCTGCCGACATCAAGGGCGCGGAAAAGTCGATGAACGCGTTCGAGACGCTGACCCTGGCGCCGATCGACCGCCGGCTGATCGATGTCGGCATGCTGGGCAAGGACGAACTCGACTGGCTCAACGCCTACCACGCGCGCGTCAGGGCCGAGGTGCGGCCGGCGCTGGATGCGACGACGAAGGCCTGGCTGGACCAGGCCACGGCGGAGCTGAAGGCGTAAGCGCGTCATTACACGGGCTCGACGCATAGCACCACGCGATTTGCGCAAGGCTGCTTCTCCACCACAGCTGTCATGCTCCGCGAAAGCGGGGCATCCAGTACGCCGCGGCCTCTCGATTCAATCACGACTGCCTCTGGAATACTGGATCGCCCGGTCAAGCCGGGCGATGACACCGAGTTTTTGACGCGCGCACCGCGCCCAATTTGCCCCCGTCGCGCCCTCATCATAACCGTCCCGGAATCCGTATAGCCGCATTCCGAAACGCCGATATCCGTCTTGCGCGCGCACGCTACAGTCCGATTCGAATTTCTACGAGACGGACACGCAATGCACGGCATGATCAGCAAACCGCCGGAAACGGCGCAACACAATCTCGCGACGTCGCGCCTGGTGTTGCTGCTGCTCGTCGTCATGACCGGGATCGCGCCGATCTCGCTCTACATGCTGGTTCCGGCGCTGCCGGTGCTGGCGACGACATTTGGTAGCGACATCTCGGTCGCGCAGATGACGGTGTCGCTGTACATGGTCGGCATCGCGCTGTCGCAACTCATCATGGGCCCGCTGTCGGACCGTTTCGGGCGGCGCCCGGTGCTGCTCGGAGGACTGGCGCTGATGGTGGTCGCCAGCGTCGGCTGCATCTTCGCCGAGACCCTGCCGCAGCTGATCGCCGCGCGCTTCTTCCAGGCGCTGGGCGGCGCCGCCGGCATGGTGGTGAGCCGCGCCATCATCCGCGACATCTACGAGCGCGATCGCGTCGCCTCGATGATCAGCCTCGTGGTCGCGGCGCTGATGATCGGGCAGATGGTCTCCCCGCTCACCGGCGGCCTGATCGAGACCGCATTCGGCTGGCGCGCGATCTTCTACGCCATCACCATCGCCGCGATCATCGTCGCCGTCGGCATCGCATTTGCGCTGCCCGAGACGCGCCGAGACCGCGCCGCCGGCAGCGGCTTTCGCGGCGATGTCGGCATCCTGATCCGCAACCGCGCCTTCGTCGGCTACGTGATGTGCCAGGTGCTGGCCTCGCAGATCATCTTCACCTTCGCCGGCGGCGGCCCCTATATCGTGGTGACGCAGATGGGCAGGACCAGCGCCGAATACGGCGCGTGGTTCGCGACGACGGGTTTTGCGTATCTGGTCGGCAATCTGCTCTGCGTGCGCTTCGCGCCCAGGCACTCGCTGGAGAAGTTGATCTGGTTCGGCCTCGCGCTCCAGCTTTGCGGCAGCCTGTTGAACCTGCTCTGGAGCTTCACCGGCTGGAACGAGGCGCCCGCCTGGCTGTTCGGCACGCAGATGATCGTGATGGTCGGCAATGCCTTCGTGATGGCGAACTCCGCCGCCGGCGCGATCAGCGTCCGTCCCGAGGCCGCCGGCACCGCATCAGGTGCGATGGGCTTTCTCCAGCAGGGCATCGGCGCGCTGATGTCGCAATTCGGCGCCTATCTCGGCGGCCATTCCGCGACCACGCTGCCGCTCACCGCCGCGGTGCTGGCGGTCTCCCTGCTCTGCGCCTGCACGATGATCTTCGTCGTCCCCCGCCGCGAGGTGCTGGTGAGCGAGACACTGATCGGGCAGGCGGAGGAGGAAGAGAGCGGGATGATGTGAGGAGCGGGACGGTCGCAACGACCTCAGTGTCATCCCCCGCCAAAGCGGGGGATCCAGTACGCCGTGGCTTCTCCGTACCCTTGCACAATCTCTGGAATACTGGATTCCCCGCCTTCGCGGGGAATGACAGCGGAGCGAGACGCGCCAGCGCGCCCTCCTCACTCCCCGATCAGCGCCAGCCACTCGTCCTCGGTCAGCACCTTGACGCCATGCTTGTTGGCTTCCGCGAGCTTCGAACCCGCGCCGGGGCCGGCGACGACGAGATCGGTTTTCTTGGACACCGATCCGGACACTTTTGCGCCTAGCCGCTCAGCGGTGGCCTTGGCCTCGTCGCGCGTCATCTTCTCCAGCGAGCCCGTGAACACCACGGTCTTGCCGGCGACGGCGGAGTTGCTCTTCGGCTTCTCGGCGTCGATGATCTCGACCTCCCTGGTGAGCCGCTCGACGATGCCGCGATTGTGGCTCTCGCCGAAATAGTCGGCGATGCTCTTGATCACGGTCTCGCCGATCTGGTCGAGCGCATCCATCTCCGCCATCGCCTCCTCGTCGCCTTGGGCAACCTTGAGGCTGGCATCGTGGAAGGCGTCCCAGGAGCCGTAGCCGCGTGCCAGCGCCAGCGCCGTGGTCTCGCCGATATGGCGCATGCCGAGCGCGTAGATAAAGCGCTCCAGCGCGATCTTCCGACGGCTCTCGATCGCGCCGAACAGATTGCGCACCGAGGTTGCGCCGTAACCCTCGATGTCTTCCAGCTTGAGTTTCGAATTGCGCTTTTCCAGCGTGAAGATGTCGGCTGGCTCCTTCACAAAACCCTCGTCGAAGAAATACTGCAGCTGCTTCTCGCCCAAGCCGTCGATGTCGAAGGCGCGCCGCGACACGAACAGCTTCAAATGCTCGATCTTCTGATAGGGGCAGGCGAACTCGCCGGTACAACGGGCGCGTGCTTCCTCTTCGCCAGCGGCCGTCTCTCCTCGCACGACGTCGGTATGCAGCGGACACGGGCACTTCTTGGGAAACTGGAATTCCCTGGCAGACTTCGGCCGCTTATCGAGGACGACGTCGACCACCTGCGGGATGACGTCGCCGGCGCGCTGGATCACGACGGTGTCGCCGACCCTGATGTCGCGGCCCTCGCGCAGCACTTCGCCCTTGTTGCCGATGCCCTTGATGTAGTCCTCGTTATGCAGCGTGACGTTCTGCACGATCACCCCGCCGACGCCGACCGGTTCGAGCTTGCCCACCGGCGTGAACGAGCCGGTGCGGCCAACCTGGATCTCGATGTCGCGCAACACCGTGGTGGCGCGCTCGGCCGGGAATTTGTGGGCAATGCCCCAGCGCGGCGTGCGCGAGACGAAGCCGAGCCGTTCCTGCCAGTCGATGCGGTCCACCTTGTAGACGACGCCGTCGATGTCGTAGTCGAGCTTTGCGCGCTGTTCCTCGATCGCACGATGAAACGCGAGCAACTCCTCGACGGAGTGACAGAGCCTGGTCAGCGGGTTGGTCTTGAAGCCGCAGCGCTCGAACCAACCGATCATGCCGCTCTGCGTGGCCTCCGGCATCGCGCTCATCTCGCCCCAGGCATAGGCGAAGAAGCCGAGGGGGCGCGAGGCGGTGATGGTCGGATCCTTCTGCCGGAGCGAGCCCGCGGCCGAGTTGCGCGGATTGGCGAAGATGGTGCCACCTTCCGCCTTCTGCCGCTCGTTGAGCGCCAGGAACGCCTTCTTGGTCATGTAGACCTCGCCGCGCACCTCGCAGATATCGGGGACGTTGCGTCCCCTCAGCTTTTGCGGCACGTCTTCGAGGGTGCGGATATTGGCAGTGACGTCCTCGCCGACCGCGCCGTCGCCGCGCGTCGCCGCGGTGACGAGTTCGCCGCCCTCATAGCGCAGCGACATCGAGAGGCCGTCGATCTTCGGCTCGGCCGAGAAATCGATCCTGTCGTCGTCGAGCTTCAGGAAGCGCACGATGCGGCCGACGAAATCGCGCAGATCCTCTTCCGCAAAGGCGTTGTCGAGCGACAGCATGGGAACGGCATGCCGCACCTTCTTGAAGCGGCCTGATGGTGCCGCACCGACTTTCTGCGACGGCGAGTCCGCACTGACGAATTCCGGAAAACGCTTCTCGATCGCGTTGAAGCGCTGGCGTAGCGCGTCATAATCGGCGTCGGTGACGGTGGGCGCGTCGTCCTGGTAGTAGCGTTCGTTATGCCCCTCGATCTCGAGCGCGAGCCGCATGTGCTCGACCTTGGCCTGCGCCTTGGTGAGGTCGGCGACGTCGCGAAGCGGTGTTGGTTTCGATTTTGCTGCTCTGGCCATGGTGCTTGGATACGATGGAGCGGGCGGGAGGGTAAAGGCGGTTACAGTTTCGTACCGCGGTCATAACGTTCTGGGTCCCGGCACGCGCTTGCGCGCGTCCGGGACGCGAATCAAGCCGTCGCCGCCTTGAGCAGCCGGTCCGCGGCAGCCCTGGCCTCGGCGGTGATCTCGGCGCCGGCGAGCATCCGCGCGATCTCCTCGCGGCGGTGGTCGGCGGCGAGTGCGTTGACGCGGGTGGCGACGCGCTTGCCCTTGTCCAGCGCGTCCTTGGAGATCAGCAGATGCTGGTCGGCACGGGCGGCGACCTGGGGGGCGTGGGTGACGGCCATCACCTGGACCTTGCCGGCGAGCCGCGCCAGCCGTCCGCCGATCGCGTCCGCGACCGCGCCGCCGACGCCGGTGTCGATCTCGTCGAAGACCAAGGTCGGCGCCGAGCCGCGGTCGGACAGCACGACCTTCAGCGCCAGCAGGAAACGCGACAGCTCGCCGCCGGAGGCGACCTTCATCATCGGCCCCGGCTTGGTGCCCGGGTTGGTCTGCACCCAGAACTCGACGCGATCGAACCCTTGCGGACCTGGAGCTGCCTCGTCGGTCTGGACCTGGGTCATGAACTTGGCGCGTTCGAGCTTGAGCGGCGCGAGCTCGGCAGTGACCGCCTTGTTGAGCTTCTCCGCCGATTTCTGCCGCGCCATCGACAGCTTCTTGGCGGCCGCCGCATAGCGCGCATCGGCCTCGATCGCGGCCTGCTCCAGCTTCTTCAGCCGTGAGGCGCCGGCGTCGATCAGAACGACATCGGCGGCATATCTGGCGGCGAGCGCGGCGAGCCCGTCGACCGGCGTGGAATATTTGCGCGAGGCGGCGCGAAGTGCGAACAGCCGCTCCTCGATGCGTTCGAGCTCCGAGGGATCGAAATCGGTCGCGGCAAGCGCCGCCTGCAGATGCTGGTCGGCTTCCTCCAGCGCGTTGATGGCGATGTCGATCGCCCTCACCGCGGGCTCGACCAGCGCCGGCGCGTTGACGCCGCGACGCTCCAGCCGCCGCACCGCCGCCGACAGCGAGGCGACCGGCGAATGGTGGCCGCCGACCGCCTCCTGCGCCTCGCGCAGGTCGGAGGCGATCTTCTCGCCCTGCATCATGGTCGTGCGCCTCGAAGCCAGCGAGGTCTCCTCGCCGTCCTTGGGCGCGAGCTGCTTCAATTCGTCCGAGGCGTGGCGGAGGTAATCGGCTTCGCGCGCAGCGCGCTCCATGCCGGCGCGATGCTCCTCCAGTGCGGTATTGGCGGTGCGACGGGCGTCCCAGAGCGCCTCGACCGCCGAGACGTCCTTTTCGAGACCGGCGAAGGCGTCGAGCAGGCGGCGGTGGGTGGCGGCATCAACCAGCGCGCGCTCGTCGTGCTGGCCGTGGATCTCGACCAGGGCAGCACCGACCGCCTTCAGCGTCTGCACGCTGATCGCCTGGTCGTTGATGAAGGCGCGGGTACGGCCGTCGGCGAGCTGGACCCGGCGGAGAATCATCTCGCCGGTATCCTCCAGCCCATTCTCCGCGAGGATTTTGGCCGCGGGATGGTTTTTTGGGACATCGAATACGGCAGTGACCTGCCCCTGCTCCGCCCCATGCCGCACGAGGCCGGCATCGCCGCGGCCGCCGAGCGCCAACGCAAAGGCATCGAGCAGGATGGATTTGCCCGCACCGGTCTCGCCGGTCAAAACCGCGAGGCCCGTTGCGAATTCGATATCGAGCCGTTCGATCAGGACGATGTCACGGATCGACAGACGCGCCAGCATGGAATTCTATTTCCTAGCCGAGACCCATTTTCTTGAAGGTCTTGCTAATCCAGGACCCCTGATTCTCGCTCGGTTCGAGACCGCCTGATTTTACAAGATTATAGGCGTCCTTGTACCAGCGACTGTCAGGAAAATTGTGCCCGAGCACGGCAGCGGCCGTCTGGGCCTCGCCAACGATGCCGATCGCCATATAGGCCTCGGTCAGGCGGTACAGCGCCTCTTCGACGTGGCGGGTGGTCTGGTACTGCGTCACCACGGCCTTGTAGCGGTTGATTGCCGCCGTGTAGTCGCGCTTCTGCGCGTAGTAACGGCCGACATTCATTTCCTTGCCGGCGAGCTGGTCGCGCGCACCTTCGATCTTGGCCTTGGCCGAGGTCGCGTATTCGGACGTCGGATATTTGCGAACCACCTCTTCCAGCGAGGCGATCGCCTTCTCGGTGCGGGTCTGGTCGCGGCTGATGTCCGGAATCTGGTCGTAATGCGAGGCGGCAATCAGATATTGCGCGTAGGCCGCATCCGGGCTGCCGGGATGCAGCGTGACGTAGCGGGTGGCCGCGCCGATACAACTATCATAGTCGCCGCCCTGGTAGGACGCGTAGGCCGACATCAGCAATGATTTGCGAGCCCAGTCGGAATAAGGATGCTGGCGGTCGACCTCTTCGAACTTCTTGTTCGCCGCCTTCATGTCCTTCTTCTCGTTCATGAGGTACAGGCCCTCATTGTAGATCTTGTCGGCGGGCTCCTCGACGAAGGTGTCGTCCTTGGCGGTGAACTTGTCCCAAAGCGCGCCGGTGCCGCAGCCGGCCAGCGGCAGCGCGAGCACGAAGAGGGCGACAACCTGAAGCAGCCCACGGACTCGAGACGAGACCTCTCGAGACGGGACTTGAAGATATCCGCGCGTCATACGCTGTGCCGACATGAGTATTGCCCTGACGCCCTGTGGTGCGGTTTCCGCCAGCCCATGAACCCCGTCCTGGGCGCGAAATATAACCGTGGTGCCTGCCGTGCGACCACGCCGATGTAACCGAAAAACGATCTTCAACCAACCGGATAGGCAGGCATTCCGCCCGGATTAAGGCGAACGCGCCGCAATCCTAGCCGATCATCGTTACCAGGAGTTTCGCGGGGAAAGCCGCCGCCGAACGGCCATCGCAACGGGTCTCTTCAGGACCCGTCTCTCTTTCAGGAAACGTCTCTCTTCGGGAAGGTATCGCTTCAGGAAACGTCGGGCCCGTAGACCGCGGCGATCCGGCCACCGACGATGCCGCGACCGGTTTCGGCCACCGGACGCGTGGTGCGGCGGGCTGCCTCGCCCTCGACCACCCGCCAGGCGGTGCGGTCGGCGAGCAGCGCGGTCAGGACGGCGTGGTTGAGCTTGTGGCCGCCACGTACCGAGCGGTAGGCGCCGAGCAGCGGCAGACCGGCCAGCGCGAGGTCGCCAATCACGTCCAGCACCTTATGGCGGGCGCATTCGTCGGCGTAGCGCAGGCCTTCGGTGTTGAGCAGCCGCTCCTCGTCGAACACGACGGTATTGTCGAAGGAGGCGCCGAGCGCATAGCCGGCGCTCCAGAGCCGCGCAACGTCGCACATCAGACCGAAAGTCCGGGCCCGGCCGACTTCGCGGCGGAAACGCTCCGGGTTGAGGTCGAAGGCGTAGCTCTGCTGGCCGATGACAGGATTGGTGAAGTTAATCTCGACCTCGGCGCGGAACCCGTCGGCATAGGGCCTGATCTCGCCGAAGGAGTCGCCGATCTTGACCGAGATCGGCTTCAAAACCTGAATGAAGCGGCGCTGTGCCGGCTGGGTCACGATGCCGGCTTGGTCGATCGCCGCAACGAAGGCCGCGGCGCTGCCGTCCATGATCGGCACTTCCGGCCCGTCGATCTCGATGATGGCGTTGTCGACGCCCATGCCCCGCAGTGCAGCAAGCACATGCTCGGCGGTGGAAACCAGCGGACCGTCGCGATCACCAAGGACGGTGGCGAAATCGGTCGCGATCACCTGCTCGGCGGTGGCCTGAACCTCGCGGTCGCTTCCCTCAAGCCCGGTGCGGATAAAAACAAAGCCCGCGTCGACAGGCGCGGGTCCAAGCGTGAGCGTGACGGGAAGACCGGAATGAACGCCGACGCCTGCCACACTGGCTTGCGCACGAAGCGTTGTTTGCCGGCTAAATTTCATCAGGAACCGCCCCACTACGACCACCGCGACTTATACTGAACTCGACTGAGCGGCTGAGACCGCTCGCTTCCGAATCCGTATCCCCAAGTCACGGCAAACCATAGTCACTGCCTCAAACAGCGCCAACTCACGCTTTTTTACCGATTGTTACCCCAAACCCGCCGTATTCGCGCCAAGGCTTAACCAAATTGGAGCAGAGTTCGGGGCCGTTTTCGGTAGTTTTACTGAACCATCGAATATGTAATTAATTATTTAAAATCAGTTGGTTGGCCACGCAATCCGGATCTGCACGGGGCAAAAGAAAAGGTCCCGGCAAGCTTCCCGCCGGGACCTTTTTCGTCTGCCTTATTGTAACAATCCTCAGGTCGCCTGCCGTCGCAGGAAGGCCGGGATATCAAGATGGTCGTCTCCCTGTGGCGCCGGGGCAACAGGCGCGGGACGGCCATGCATGTCCAGGCCCTGCGGCGCGGGACGACGGGCATACTCGGACACCGGCTCGGCGGAAGCGATTTGCTGCGCCACGGTCTTCTGGGGGCGGCGATCGGGCAGCGGCGGCATCGCGGGACCGGCGGTGCGGGCCGCGATCGGCGCCTCGCTCTCCTCGTCACGACGGCCGAGGCCGACATTGGCGAGGCGCTGCAGCAGCGACAGCCGGGTCTTCTGCGGGGTCTCCTCCTCGACCTCGCCGCGGGCCTGGCGAAGCTCGGCCTGGGCTGGCATCGGAAGTTCCTCGATTCGCGGCATCCGCGGTGTGCGAACCGGCGCACGCTCGGCCTGCGGCGGGATGAAGGTTTCCGGCGTCATCGGCTCGTGCATGGCCATCGGCGCCTGCTCGGGCTCCGGGAACAGCGTGGGCTTCTGCGCGATCGGGCGCACGGTGACGTCGCCATAGGTCTGCATCGGCGCGGGAGCCTGCGGAACGTCCGCAACGGCGGCGGCGATGGCGGCAAGCGCAGCGCGCTCCACGTTCGGACGCGGAGTCGCGGGAGCGGCAGCAAACTGGCCCGATCCTGCGGCCGGGGTCTGCGCTTCGAACTTCTGGGCGCGCTCGGCCATGCGCTGATTGTCGGCGCGCAGCCGCGCGGTCAAATCGGCAAGACGGCTCTCGGCAGCCGCGGCCGGAGCAGCGGGAGCCTGCTGCGCCTGCGGAGCAGGATTCGCGACGGGAGCGCTGGTCGCCTGACTGTTGCGGGCGATCGCGGCCTGTTCGATGCCGGTGGCGACGACCGAGACGCGGATCAGGCCGTCGAGGGCTTCGTCGAAGGTGGCGCCGACGATGATGTTGGCGTCCTGGTCGACTTCCTCGCGGATGCGGGTCGCAGCTTCGTCGACCTCGAACAAGGTGAGATCCTTGCCGCCGGTGATGGAGATCAGGAGGCCCTTGGCGCCCTTCATCGAGCTGTCGTCGATCAGCGGGTTGGCGATCGCGGCTTCGGCGGCGGTCAGCGCGCGCTTGTCGCCGGAGGCCTCGCCCGTGCCCATCATCGCCTTGCCCATCTCGCGCATGACGGCGCGGACGTCGGCGAAGTCGAGATTGATCAGGCCTTCCTTGACCATCAGGTCGGTGATGCAGGCAACGCCCGAATAGAGCACCTGGTCGGCCATCGCGAAGGCGTCGGCGAAGGTGGTCTTCTCGTTGGCGACCCGGAACAGGTTCTGGTTCGGGATGATCAGCAGCGTATCGACGACCTTGTGCAGCTCGTTGATGCCCGCTTCCGCGGTGCGCATGCGGCGGCCGCCCTCGAAGTGGAAGGGCTTGGTCACGACGCCGACGGTGAGGATGCCCATCTCGCGCGCGATCTTGGCGATCACGGGAGCTGCACCGGTGCCGGTGCCGCCGCCCATGCCGGCGGTGACGAACACCATGTTGGCGCCCGAGAGATGGTCGCGGAGCTCGTCCATGACTTCTTCGGCTGCGGCCGCGCCGACGACCGGCTGCGAACCTGCGCCCAACCCTTGCGTGGCGGCCGTACCCATCTGCACGATGCGCTGCGCCTTCGACATCGTCAGCGCCTGCGCGTCGGTGTTGGCGACCACGAAGTCGACGCCCTGAAGGCCCGCCGTGATCATGTTGTTGACGGCGTTACCACCGGCGCCGCCGACGCCGAACACGGTGATGCGGGGCTTCAGTTCGTGAATATCAGGAACATTGATGCTGATGGTCATGTTTGCCTCTCGATCACGCGCGCGTGGGTTCGCCCCGGCCGGCGGCCGCGGGAGTTGGTGAAAATCGAATATTGCGGGAAGGAGTCATCAGAAGCCCTCGCGGAGCCATCGTCCGACCTTTCCGAAATACCCGCCGGTCCCCGTCCTGACCTGCTGCCGCGTATGCCGCGGTTCGACATGTTCGTGGTGAACATATTGCGGGTAGACGAGCAGTCCGGCCGGCACCGCGAAGGCGGCGTTCTTCGCCTCGTTGGGCAGCCGGCCGAAACCGAGCGGACGTCCGACCCGCACGGGCCGGCCGAGAATCTGCGTTCCGAGCTCAACGAGACCGGTGAGCTGCGAGGCCCCGCCCGAGAGCACGACACGGCCGTTGGGCTCCGAGGCGAAGGGCGAATCCTTCAGCTTGTCCCGAACCATTTCGAAGACTTCCTCGGCACGATGCTTGACGATGTTGGCGATGGTAGCGCGGGAGACGATCTGCGGCAGATCCTGCTCGTCACCGGCTGTCGGTACAGACATCAGCTCACGCGAGTCCGATCCGCCGGTGATGACGGTCCCATATAACGTCTTGATTCGCTCGGCATCGGCAATGGTCGCGGAGAGTCCGCGTGCCAGATCCATCGTGATGTGTTGCCCGCCGACCGCAAAACCCGCGGCATGCACGAAGCGGCCGCCGGAAAAGACCGCGATCGTGGTGGTGCCCGCGCCCATTTCGACCACGGCAGCGCCGAGATCGGCCTCGTCGTCGGTCAGTACCGACAGGCCCGCCACATAGGGGCTTGCCGCCATGGCTTCGACGTTGATGTGGCAGCGTTCGACCGCCAGCATCAGGTTCCGCGCCACGGTGGCGTCGCAGGTGACGACGTTCATGTCGATGCCGAACTGATGCGCGACCATGCCGCGGGGATCACGGATGCCCTTGACGCCGTCGAGCGTGTAGCCGACCGGCAGCGCGTGCAGCACGGTGCGGCCTTCCCCGGTGGCGTGGCGCATGCCGGTGGAGGTGACGCGGCTGACATCGGCCGGCGTCACGGCGCCGCCGCGGATGTCGGCCGCAGCTTCGACCAGCTGACCGGAAAGCCGGCCGCCGGAGACCGACAGCAGCACGGACTCGACCCGCACCTTGGCCATTTTCTCCGCGAGCCCGACGGCCTGTCGCACCGCCTGCTCGCATTCGCCGAGATCGATCACGGCGCCGGCTTTCATGCCGCGGGACTGGATCTGGCTGTAGCCGATCAGCTCCACCGCATGGGTCCGGTCGCGCAGGGCTTCGCTCGGCGCCGACGGCTTCAGCCGCGCGATCATGCAGGCGATCTTGCTGGTGCCGATGTCGAGGCAGGCGACGAGGCCGCCGCGCTTGTGCGGCATCGGGCGTGTCTTCGGTGTCTGGGTGCGATCAAGACCGGTCATGCAGCGTCCCCGGCCTTTTTCTTCTTCTTGTCCTTGAACAAATCGTCGCGCGCCTTGGCGGCGTCCTCGGACAGCTGCACCACCAGCCGATCCGGCAGGCGCAGGTCGACGGCGACGATGTCGCGGGAGAACAGCCTGTCCTCCTTGTCGAGCCTGGACAGCATCGCAAGCGCGTTGCCGACGTCCTGCTCGGGCAGGCGGATGTCGAGGCCGTCCTTGAGCCTCAGGTTCCAGCGCCGCTCACCGACGAAGATCGCGGCCTTGGTGATGGAATTAACCTGCGGATAGCGCGCCAGCAAAGCAAGGAAATCGCGGGCCTGCGTCTCGGCGCCCTTGCCGACCACGAGCGGCAGCGACAGGAAGCGGCGCGAGACATAGGGTTCGAGCACGGCGCCGTCATCGGCGATGACGGAGAGCCGGCCGGCTTCCTGCCACAGCGCGAACGCCTTGCGCTCGGTGAGCTCGATCATGAGCTGGCCCGGATAGAGCTTCAGCACGGTTGCATCCGCGATCCAGGGATTGGCCTTGAGCTTGTCGCGCACGGCGTCGGCGTCGAGGAACAGCAGCGAGGATCGGCCGCTGACGCCGCCGATCGCGAGGATCTCGTCCTGGCTGAGCTGCTTGCGGCCGTTGATCACGACGGAGGTGATGCGGAAGCCGGCGGAATTGGCCAGCGCGTTACGGGTGTCGTTGACCGCCGTGATGAAATCCTGGAGATGGCCGCCCTTGACGATACCGAAGCCGCAGCTTCCGATCAGGAGCAGCACCGTCATGCTGATTCCGACCCGGCGCGGCAGATAGCGCTCGACCAGCGCGACCAGCCGCGGCGGCGGCTCGCGCTCGATGACGGCTTTGGCCCGGGCTTTGGTTTTAATCTTTTCCTCGGCTGCAGCACGCGCGCCGTGAACTCGTTCCAGACGCTTGTCCTTCATCCACTCGCACAGAAGCACGACCGCTCCGATAGCGGCCGCCTTCAGGTCAGCTTGGGGCCTCAGCGATCTGAAAAGCGACCGAGTGAGGCTTCCTGCTCCATCCATTGCACGAGCTCGTCAACAGTTTGCCCGCGACATCGCGCGGGTCCTGGCGAACATGACGTCTCGGACTTGCCGGGCCGGGTGCTGGTCTTCAGCAGAAGAAAACCTCTCCCCTTCAGAGCGTTCGCTGGGGGTGACAACACCCGCAACGGTCCACGCGCCGGCAGCCAAAGCGTCATATGCGCCGCCAGCGTTAACCTTCGGACGTCCTGGTAAACAAAAGGTAAAGTTCGTTAACGACGTGAGCGTTTTGCCCAGGCCTGTGAGGCATTTATGCCGCAATATCCGGCATTTTACCGGTTTTGGGTTCCAAAACCGGCCGTTTCGCCAGTTCGGCCGTTAACCAGTCCTAATTATTTTCGCACACCGGCCACGGCGAGCTCGACCAGGCCGCGCAGGAAGTCGACGAACGCGATGCCCTCGGCCTTCAGCGCCTTGGGGTAGAGCGAGGACTTGGTCAGGCCGGGCAGCGTGTTGGTTTCGAGATAGATCAGCCCCTTGTCCGAGACGATGAAATCCGAACGGGAATAGCCGGTACAGGACATCGCCCGGTGCGCCAGCATCGCCTGCTGCTTCAGTGCGGCGGTGAGTTCGGGCGCGAAACGGCCGGGACATATCTCCTGGGTCGACTTCAAAAGATATTTCGCCGCGTAGTCGAAACTGCCCTCGCCGGGAATGATCTCGATCGGCGGCAGCGAGGTGATCGTGCCGTCCGGCCGCTCCAGCACGCCGCAGGTCGCCTCGACGCCGGCGATGTAAGGCTCGACCACGTACTCTTCGTGCTTCGCGGCATTGCGGACGGCGACGAGATCCTGCTTGGCGTTGACGAAGATCAGGCCGTAGCTCGAGCCATCCCTCGCAGGCTTTGCGATCAGCCGGCCGTATTCGGCGAAGGCCTCATCGATCTGGTCCAGCGCAATGTTGGCCGGCGGCGTCACGCCGCCGAGCGCGGCGAAATGCTTGGCCGCGAACTTGTCGAACGCGAGGTGCGAGGAGGCCGAGCCCGATCCGGTGAAAGGCACGCCGCGCGCCTCGCACATCACCTGCAATTCGCCGTTCTCGGCACGCCCGCCATGCAGGCCGAGCACCAGCACGCGGTTCTCCGCCCTGGCCTGGTCGAGCGCCTGCTCCAGCGGAATGCCCGACGTGCCCGGCTTGAACTCGTCCTCGAACGGGCGGGCATGTTCGAGCAGTTGCTTCGACTGCACGACATGCACCTTGTCCTCGACGTCCCACCACCAGAGATCGGCCTCGGGCAGCGCTTGATGCAGCGCCTGGGCTGAAGCGACCGAAACCAGACGTTCGCGGTTGGAGCCGCCGAAGAGGATGGTGATGCGCATGTTCTCTCGTCGCTTGTCCAAATTAGCCGGGAATTCCGATCCGCCTGATTTCCCAGTGTAGCTCAATTCCGGAATTCGTCTTCACCCGTTCACGCACGGTCTCGCCCAGCGCTTCGATGTCGTGCGCGGTGGCATTGCCCGTGTTGATCAGGAAATTGCAGTGCATCTCGGAGACTTCGGCACCGCCGACGCGCAAACCGCGGCAGCCGGCGGCGTCGACCAGCTTCCAGGCGGAATGGCCGGGCGGATTCTTGAAGGTCGAGCCGCCGGTCTTTTCGCGGATCGGCTGCGCGGTCTCGCGATGGGTTTGCACTTCCGCCATGCGCGCGCGGATCGCCTCGACATCCCTGATCTCGCCGCGGAAACGCGCGGAGGTGAAGATGATGGAGGGATCGACGCCGCTGTTGCGGTAGACGAACTTCATGTCGGCATTGGAGAAGACGTGCTTGGTGCCGTCGCGACCGACGCCTCGCGCCTCGATCAACACGTCCCTGGTCTCGCCGCCATTGGCGCCCGCATTCATGCGCAGCGCGCCGCCGATCGTGCCGGGAATGCCAAAGTAGAATTCCAGCCCACCGATATTGGCCGACGCGGCGACTTCCGCCACGCGCTTGTCGAGCGCGGCTGCGCCCGCGGTGACGACAGCGGCGCTCGCGCTCGCCTCGCCGAAGGCACGCGGCGCCAGACGGATCACCACGCCCGCAATGCCGCCGTCGCGCACGATCAGGTTGGAGCCGACGCCGACGACGTAGACGGGAATGTCGCTTGCGAGATGCGCGAGGAAATAAGCGAGGTCGTCCTCGTCCGCCGGCGTGAACAACACCTGCGCGGGACCGCCGACGCGAAACCAGGTGAGCTCGGCGAGCGACTGGTTCGCGAGCAGCCGGCCACGAAGATCGGGCATCGCGGCTTTGAGCGAGGGTGTGATGTCGGGGAAGCTCATGCGAGCACGCTCACTGCAGGTGAAGAGCGCACACTTCTTCCGTTCCCTCCCCCCTTGTGGGGGAGGGTCAGGGAGGGGGGTAGCCCCGAGCGAGATCGGAGTTCGCGGCCACCCCTCTCCCCCGCCCTCCCCCACAAGGGGGGAGGGAGCGCAGTTTGCCTTGTGGCTATATGTGAGACTCTCATGAGAGCGCCTACCCCAGCGCCTTCAATTCGTCGGGCAAGGCATACGCCCATTGCGTGATGTTGCCGGCCCCTAGGCACACGACGAGATCGCCCGACTTCGCCACGCCCTTGACGATGCCGGCGAGATCGGAGGCCGCCGGCAGCGGGATCACCTCGCGGTGGCCGTGGGCGCGCAAGCCAATGGCGAAATGGTCGCGGTCGATGCCCTCGATCGGCGTCTCGCCTGCGGCGTAGACCTCGGCGACGATCACCGCATCCGCATCGTTGAAACAGGTGCAGAATTCCTCGAACAGCGACTGCAGGCGGGTATAGCGATGCGGCTGCACGACGGCGACGATCTTGCCGTTGGTGGATTCCCGCGCCGCCTTCAGCACCGCCGCGATCTCGACCGGATGATGGCCGTAATCGTCGATCACGGTGACACCGTTCCACTCGCCGGTCTTGGTGAAGCGGCGCTTGACGCCGCCGAAGCCGGCGATCGCCTTGCGGATCGCCTCGTCCGACACGCCGAGCTCGCGCGCGACCGCAATCGCGGCCGTTGCGTTGGAGGCATTGTGCCGTCCCGGCATCGGCAGCATGAGATCGGAGATCTCATGCACGGCGCCCGTCTTGCGGTCGCGGAACGTAACCTTGAACTTCGATCCGCCGCCCATCGGGGCCAGGTCGACGAAGCGCACATCGGCCTGCGGATTCTCGCCATAGGTGATGATGCGCCGATCCTCGATCTTGCCGACAAGATTCTGCACCACGGGATGATCGATGCACATCACGGCAAAGCCATAGAACGGCAGGTTCTCGACGAAATGGCGGAACGCGTCCTGCACAGCCTCGAAGGTCTTGAAGTGATCGAGATGCTCGGGATCGACATTGGTGACGATCGCGACCTCGGTCGGCAGCTTCAGGAACGTGCCGTCGCTCTCGTCGGCTTCGACCACCATCCAGTCGCCCGCACCGAGACGCGCGTTGGAGCCGTAGGCGTTGATGATGCCCCCGTTTATCACGGTGGGATCGAGGCCGCCGGCGTCGAGCAGCGTCGCGACCATCGTGGTCGTGGTGGTCTTGCCGTGCGTGCCGGCGATGGCGACGCAGCTCTTCAGCCGCATCAGCTCGGCCAACATCTCGGCGCGGCGCACCACCGGGATCCGCCGTTCGCGCGCCGCCGTCAGTTCCGGATTGTCGCGCTTGATCGCGGTAGAAACCACGACGACCTCGGCGCCGTCGACGTTCTCCGCCTTGTGGCCGACCGAGACCTTCGCGCCGTTCTTGCGGAGACGGTCGAGATTGTAATTGTCGGAGGCGTCCGAGCCCTGCACGGAATAGCCGAGATTGAGCAACACCTCGGCGATGCCGCTCATGCCGATCCCGCCGATCCCGACGAAGTGGATGGGTCCGATCTCGCGCGGCAGTCTCATGGCGTATCCCGCAGTTCCCTCGTCATGCCCGGGCTTGTCCGGGGCATCCACGAATCCCTACCACTTCTTGCAAGACGTGGATGGCCTGGACAAGCCCGGCCATGACGGCAAAAGTAGGAATTCTGGCTGATTTCGCGTCAGATTCCCGCGATTTTGGCCACCAGATCGGCCAGCCGCTCCGCTGCGTCGAGCCGGCCGGCACCGCGGGCGGCCTGCGCCATGGCGGCAAGACGCGCGGGCTCGGCGGCGAAGGCGGAGATCTCGGCGGCGAGGCGATCGGAGGAAAACTCGGTTTGCGGAATGCGGATCGCACCGTCGACCCTGGCCAGCACGCCGGCATTGGCGAACTGGTCCTGGTCGATCGCGCCCGGGAGCGGCACCAGGATCGAGGGCCGCCCGATCGCAGCGAGTTCGGCCACGGTGCCGGCGCCTGAGCGCGACACCACCAGATGGTTGGAGGCGAGCCGTGCCGGCAGATCGGTGAAAAACGGCGCAAGCTCGACCTTGATCTTCAGTCTGTCGTAGACCGCGCGCACGCGCGCCATGTCCTCGTCACGCACCTGCTGGGTGAGGATGAGCCTGCTCCACAGCGCGGGCTCGAGGCGTTCGATCGCGCCCGGCACGATATCGGCCATGATGCGCGCGCCCTGGCTGCCGCCGACGACGAGCAGGCGCAGCGGACCGTTCACTTCAGGCGCAGCATATGGCACGCCGGCTGCAGCGAGAATTGCGGGGCGCATCGGCGTGCCGACCGTCGTTGTCTTGCCCGATAGCGCCGGATCGCGGTCGAGCACGCCAGGCAACGACGTCGCGATGGCACGGACGCGGCTCGACAGAAACCGGTTGGCGCGGCCGAGCACCGCATTGGCGTCATGGATGATGCCGGGCACGCCCGCGAATTTTGCGGCGACCAGCGGCGGCAGCGTCGGATAGCCGCCAAAGCCGACGACGGCAACCGGCTTCAATCGCTTGATCAGGCTGTAGGCGGACAGCGTGCCGGCCGCGAGCGTCAGGCCGGCATAGGCGAGCTGCAGCGGATTGCGGCCGCGCGCAGTCTCGCTCGAGACGACGTCGATCATGTCCTTGGTGAACAGGCCGCTGTAGCGCAGCGCGCGCTCGTCGGTGACGAGGCGGACGCGGAAGCCGCGCCGGATCAGCTCGACGCCGAGCGCCTCGGCCGGAAACAGATGGCCGCCGGTGCCACCCGCGGCGAGAAGAATCAGGGGGGAGGTGTCCATGGGGAGGAGTTTTACAGTGTCTCACCCGTCATTGCGAGCCGCCCACACAATGCTCGTGCCCCGGGCGCAGTGCAACGCGCCGCCCTTCGCGGCGTGGTGCGCTGCTGAACCGGGGCCCATTGCTGCGACATTCTGGGACCCGGCTCTGCGCTCCGCTTCGCTGCGCTTGTCCGGGACACGCAATCACGCGTAACTGCGCATCGCCTCGGCGTGGCCGCTCGCCTCGACTTCGGTGCGCGGGCGCAGCCGCGTCAGCGCGAGCATCATGCCGACACCATAGGCCAGCGACACGATCGAGGAGCCGCCATAGGAGATGAAGGGCAGCGTCATGCCCTTGGCCGGGATGAGCTGGAGATTGACCGACATGTTGATCGCAGCCTGCACGCCAAACAGGATCGCAAGACCCGAGGCCGCAAAGCGCGAGAACATGTCCTCATTGGCATAGGCGCGCGACAGCGTGCGGATGACGACGAAGGCAAACAGTGCCAGCATCGCGAGGCACAGGATGATGCCGAACTCTTCGGCGGCAACCGCGAACACGAAGTCGGTGTGGCTGTCCGGCAGGCTGCGCTTGGCAATGCCCTCGCCCGGTCCAAGCCCGAACCAGCCGCCATTGTAAAAGGCCTCCATGGCGGTATCGACCTGGAAGGTGTCGCCCGAAGCCGGATTCATGAAGCGCTTGATGCGGCCGGCGACGTGGGGAACAAAAAGATAGGCGCTGAACAGTCCGGCAGCGCCGAGGCCGGCGAGCCCGAACACCCAGATCATCCGCATGCCCGCGATGAAGAACAACGAGCCCCACACCATCAGGATCAGCATGGTCTGGCCGAAATCGGGCTCCATGACGAGAAGCGAGACCAGCATCAGGAGCAGCGCGAGCGCCATCGAGGTCGCCGGCATCTCCGGCCGCTTGGTGGACTCGGCAAACAGCCAGGCGGCGATGACGACGAACGACGGCTTTGCGATTTCGGAGGCCTGGATGTTGACGCCGATCAGCGTGATCCAGCGCCGCGAGCCCTTCACCTCGGGACCGATCGCGAGCGTCAACACGATCAGGATGATGCTGGCCGCGAAGATGATCAGCGCCGAGCGGCGGATCGCCCGCGGCGACAGGAAGGACACCCCGAGCAGCACGATGCAGGACGGCAGCAGGAACAGCACGTGGCGGCTGAAGAAGTGGAAGGGATCGAGCCCGATGCGGGTCGCAACCGGCGGGCTCGCCGCCAGCGACAGGATCACGCCCGTCAGCATCAGCGCCAGGATGGCACCCATCAGCGGCTTGTCGACGGTCCACCACCACTCGGAAAAGGGGGTGCGTTCTTCACGGGAGAGCATGGCGGCCGCTTTCGGACAGAGGTCGGTCCATTGGTCGCCGAGGTTGGTTACCGGGGGGTTAAGGAAACGCGGATGATTGGAATTGCCTCACACCACCGGCTTCACGCCCGGCAGCGCCTGCACCAGCTCGCGGAACTTGGTGCCGCGGATTTCGAAATTGCGGTACTGGTCGAAGGAGGCGCAGGCGGGTGACAGCAGGACGACCGCATCAGTGATGCCTGACGCCTCCGCATCACGTGCGGCTTGCTCCACCGCGACGTCGAGGGTCTGGCTGATCTCGTGCGGCACCTGCGTGCCGAGCGTGCCGGAAAATTCCTGCGCGGCCTCGCCGATCAGATAGGCTTTTCGGATGCGCGGGAAGTAGCCGGTGAGGCCGGTGATGCCGCCGGCCTTCGGCTTGCCGCCCGCAATCCAGAAGATGTCCGAAAAGGACGACAGTGCGTGCGCGGTGGCGTCCGCATTGGTGCCTTTGGAGTCGTTGACGAACAGCACATTGCCGCGGCGGCCGACCTGCTCCATGCGATGCGCAAGGCCTGGAAAGCTGCGCAGGCCGTTCTGCAAGACATCGAGGCCAATGCCCATCGCGAGCGCGGCGGCGGCGGCGCACGCCGCGTTCTGTGCATTGTGCAGGCCGCGCAGAGAACCGATGCCGCCGAGCGCCGCGATTTCACTGCGCGCGCCGCCCGAATTGCGCACAATATTGCCATGCTCGACATGGATGCCGCTGGCCAGCGGATTCCTGACCGAGATGCGCACCACATTTTTGCCGGCACGGTCGAGCCGGTCGGCGATGTCGCGACAAAAACCGTCGTCGACACCGACGATCGCGGTACCGCCAGCCTGCACACCGGCAACGAGGCGTTCCTTCACCGCGGCGTAATGCGCGATGGTGCCGTGACGATCGATGTGGTCCTCGCTGACATTGAGCAGAATGCCGACGGAGGGATCGAGCGAGGGCGTGAGGTCGATCTGGTAGGACGACATCTCGATGACGTGGACCCGGCCCATGCGCGGCGGCTCCAGCGACAGGATCGCGGTGCCGATATTGCCGCCCATCTGGGTGTCGTAGCCGGCGACCTTGGTCAGATGCGCGATCAACGCCGTCGTGGTCGATTTGCCATTGGTGCCGGTGATGGCGACAAACGGCGCATCCGGCGCGTGCCGACGCCGTTCGCGGCAGAACAGCTCGATGTCGCCGATCACCTCGATAGCGGCCTCGCGCGCCTTCAGCACGCTCCAATGCGGCACCGGGTGGGTCAGGGGAACGCCGGGCGCGAGCACCAGCGCCGCGAAATTCGCCCAGGAGACGTTGCGCAAATCAGCCGTGATGAAGCCCGCTTGCGCGGCCTTGGCGACGTTGTCGGCATTGTCGTCGGCGGCGATCACCTCGGCGCCGCCGGCCTTCAGCGCGTGGCAAGACGCGAGCCCCGAGCCGCCGAGGCCGAACACCGCGACCGTCTTGCCGGCAAAGGACGTGACGGGGATCATCGAGTGCTCACCGCAGCTTCAGCGTGGACAGGCCGGCGAGCGCCAGCATCACCGAGATGATCCAGAACCGGATCACGATCTGCGGCTCGGTCCAGCCGAGCTGCTCGAAATGGTGATGGATCGGCGCCATCCGGAAGATGCGCTTTCCCGTCATCTTGAACGACACCACCTGCACGATGACGGAGACCGCCTCCAGCACGAACAGGCCGCCGATCACCGCGAGCACGATCTCGTGCTTCACCGCGACCGCGATCGCACCCAGCATGCCGCCGAGCGCGAGCGAGCCGGTGTCGCCCATGAAGATCGAGGCCGGCGGCGCGTTGAACCAGAGGAAGCCGAGGCCCGCGCCCAGCAGGGCGCCGCAGAGCACGGCCAGCTCGCCGGTGCCGGCGACATATTTGATCTGGAGATAATCGGCGAACACCGCGTTGCCGGCGAGATAGGCGATCATCGCAAAGCTCGCGGTCGCGATCATTACGGGCACGATGGCGAGGCCGTCGAGACCATCGGTGAGGTTCACCGCGTTGCCGGCGCCGACGATGACGAAGGCGCCGAACACGACGAAGAACCAGCCGAAATGCAGCACGGTGTCCTTCAGGAAAGGAATCGTGAGCGCCGTCGACGCGGGATCGCGGTTCAGCCGCACCAGCGCGTAGCAGGCAACCAGCGCGATGGCCGCCTCGATCAGCAGGCGGAGCTTGCTGCCGAAGCCGGTCGTGGTCTGCTTGGTTACCTTGAGATAATCGTCGTAGAAGCCGACGAAGCCGAAGCCGAGCGTCACCGCCAGCACGATCCAGACGTAAGGATTGAGCGGATTGGCCCACAGCACCGTGCCGACCGTGAGGCCGGACAGGATCATCAGCCCGCCCATGGTGGGCGTGCCTTTCTTGGCGAGATGCGATTGCGGACCATCGGCCCGGATCGGCTGGCCCTTGCCTTGCCGGATGCGCAGATGGTCGATGATCCAGGGACCGAACAGGAACACGAACAGCGCGCCGGTGACGACGGCGCCGCCGGTGCGGAAGGTGATGTAGCGGAAGACGTTCAGGAAGGTGCGAACGGCACCGAAGCCCGGAAATGTGTTGGAGAGCTCGATCAGCCAGTAAAACATTCAGACGGTCCTATGGCGCCTTTGCACGCGCCTTGATCTTGGCCTTATCAACCTGCCTCACGCGCATTCGCTGGTCTTCATCCTGGGGTCGGGCGACCTCTAAAGAAAACCGGGCGGCTTCGCGCCGGAAAGGGTGGGATTCGGGAACAGCGCCTTCCAAGCAGTTTACGCCCTTGCCTGCAAGGCGGCCACTAGGCCCGGCACAAACTTGTTGACCCAGAACATCTTCTTGCTGCCCTTGACAACCACGACATCGCCTGCCCTCAGCAGATTTGCGACCTCGCCCGGCTTCAGCGTCACGGGGTCGTCGTGCCAGCCGAGACCCTTGCCGGTTGGAAGCACCTCGAACAGGTGACGCATCAGGGGCCCGACGCAATAGACGCCGTCGATGCCGTCGAGATGCCTGGCGAGTTCGGTGTGATAGGCCGGCGCGCCATCACCCAGCTCCAGCATGTCGCCGAGTACCGCAATGCGGCGGCCGCCGGTCGTGTTGCGCGCCTGCAGGCTTTGCAGCGCGGCGGCCACGCTGGCCGGATTGCCGTTGAAGCTGTCGTCGATCACGGTGACGCCGCCGACCGCCTGCTCGACGCCGCGGCCGGTCATGATGCCGACGCGGTCGAGCTTGATCGCAAGCGTTGCCGCATCGAGGTTCGCCGCACGGATCGATGCGAGCGCGGCGAGCGCATTCTGGACGCGGTGCGGCGCGCCCGGCGTCAGGCTGAACGCGATCTCCTTCTTGCCAAGCGCGGCCACGACCTGCCAGCTGTCGCCATGCGGCGCGTGCGCGACCTCGTGCACCTCGGCTTTGTCGCCGAAGCGTATGACCTTGCCCTTCCAGTCCGGCGCCTTGATCCCGGCGGGCAGCACCAGCACGCCTTCCGAAGGCAGGCCGAGTGCAATCGACACTTTCTCGCGGCGGATGGCTTCGAGCGAGCCAAGCTTCTCCAGATGCACCGGCTGGACGTTGACGACCAGCGCGACCGTCGGCCGCGTCAGTTCGCTGAGCCGCGCGATCTCGCCGGCCTGGTTCATGCCCATCTCGACGACCCAGAGACTGGCATCGGGCCGCGCATTGCACAGCGTCAGCGGCACGCCCCAGAAATTGTTGAAGCTCGACGGGCTGGCATAGGCATTGGGGTAGGCCGCGAGGAATTCCTTGGTGCTGGTCTTTCCCGCGCTGCCGGTGAGCCCGATCACCGGTCCGTTGAAGCGCGCACGTGCCGCGCGCGCAAGGCCCCAGAGGCCGTCCATCAGCGTGTCCTTGACGACGATCTGGGGAACGCGGATGCCCGCGATCTCGTGCGGCACGATCATCGCGACCGCGCCTGAGGCTTCCGCCTTGTCCGCGAACTCCCAGCCGTCGCGCGCGCTGGCGAAGGCCGAGATGAAGCCGCCGCTCGGCGTGCCGCTCAGCGCGACGAACAGGCTGCCCGGCTTCACCAGCCGGCTGTCCTGGGTGACGAGATCGATCGGCGTGTCCGGGAACGATCCGGCGGCGCCCAGCGCGCGCGCCACTTCGGCCACTGTCCATATGGGCGCGCTCATACAATCCTCGACGCTAATGCGGCGGCGACCGCCTCGTGATCACTGAAGGGCAACACCTCTCCGCCGACGATCTGCCCGGTCTCGTGGCCCTTGCCCGCGATGAGCAGCGCATCGCCATCTTCCAATTCCGCGATCGCGGTGCGGATCGCCGCGGCCCGGTCGCCGATTTCGCGGGCGCCCTTGGCGGCGGCGAGGATTTCGGCGCGGATCGATTCCGGCTTCTCACTGCGTGGATTGTCGTCGGTGATGATGATGCCGTCGGCGTTTTCGGCCGCGATCTCGCCCATGATCGGACGCTTGCCGGCATCGCGGTCGCCGCCGGCGCCGAACACCACGACCAGCCTGCGCCTGGCGTAGGGACGCAGCGCCTGCAGCGCCTTCGCCAGCGCATCGGGCTTGTGCGCGTAATCGACGAAGATCGGCGCACCGTTGCGTTCGCCAACGCGCTCCAACCGGCCCTTGGCGCCTTCGAGACCTTCGAGGCTCGCGAATACGTTTGCGGCGTCGCTGCCGGTGCCGATGGCGAGGCCGGCCGACACCAGCGCATTCTCGATCTGGAATTCGCCGACCAGCGGCAGCCGGATCGTATGCCGCTTGCCGCGATGCTCGAGCGCGAGCACTTGCGAAAATCCTTCGACCTCCGCACCGGCGAGACGAATGCCCTCGCCGGCCCCGTCGCCGTTGCGACCGACCGCCATCACGCGCAAGCTGCGCGACTTTGCCGCGTCGATTGCCTCCGCCGAGCAATCATGATCGGCGGAGATCACGGCAGCGCCTCCCGGCGGGACAAGTTCGCGGAACAGCCTGAGCTTGGCCCCGAGGTAATGCGCGACGGACGGATGGTAATCCATGTGGTCGCGCGAGAGATTGGTGAAGCCGCCGGCGGACACGCGCACGCCGTCGAGGCGATGCTGATCGAGCCCGTGCGAGGAAGCCTCGAAGGCGAGATGCGTGACGCCCTCGCGCGCGATCTCGTCGAGCTGCCGATGCAGTGCGATCGGATCGGGCGTCGTCAGGGAGCCGTAGACGGTGCGCTTGGGCGAGACCAGGCCGATGGTTCCGATGCTAGCGGAGGCGTGCCCGAGCCGCTCCCATATCTGCCGGGTGAATGCCGCCACCGAGGTCTTGCCGCTGGTGCCGGTCACCGCCGCGATGGTCGCAGGCTGCGCGGGGTAGAATTTTGCCGCGGCCAGCGCCAGCGCGCGGCGCGGATTGGCGACTGTGATGAACGGCACCTTGCAGCCATCAGGCGCATGGTCGCCGAGAACCGCCACCGCGCCGGCGGCAATCGCCGCATCGATGAAGCGCGCACCGTCGGTCTTGCTGCCCGCAAGTGCGAAAAAGAGATGACCCGGCTTGACCGCGCGGCTGTCGAGGGCAACGCCGGTTACGTCGAGCGCCGCGACCGCGGGCTCGATTGCGGCGTCGTTGCCCTGAACGTCCTGATCGAGGAGGTCGCGCAGCTTCATGGTCTTCCAGTCGACATGCCGGACCGGATCGCCGAATCTGCCGGGAAATCCCGACTCAGCAGCGGCAACGGCCCACCCGGTTGATTACTGGGTTGTCCTGGATGCTGCAAGAATAAGGCGCTCGGACGGCGGCAGGTCAAACCGCGGCTCGACACCCAGAAGCGGCGCGATCCGCTCGATCACCTTGCCGCCGGTCGGCACCGCGTTCCAACCCGAGGTGATGAAACCCTTCGTCTCGGGAATCGCCTGGGGCTCGTCCAGCATGATCAGGATCTGATATTTCGGATCGTCGCAGGGCATGATCGCGGTGAAGGAGTTGAGCACCCGCTTCTTGGCATAGCGGCCGTTGATGACTTTCTCGGACGTGCCGGTCTTGCCGCCGACATAGTAACCCTTGACGTCGGCGGTCTTGGCGGTGCCGATTTCGGCATTGAGCCGCATCAGGAACCGCATCTTGTCGCTGGTCTCCGTCTTGATGACGCGCTTGGCCATCGCCGCCGCTTCGGATTCGGTGCGCTTCATGAAGGTCGGCGGAATCAAATAGCCGCCGTTCACCAGCGCGTTGATGCCCATCACAGCCTGCAGCGGCGCCACCGACATGCCTTGGCCGAACGCGATGGTCACCGTGTTCAGTTCGCCCCAGCGGCGCGGTATCAGCGGAGCCGCGCTTTCCGGCAGTTCAGTGCGCAGCCGCGTCAACTGGCCCATCTTGGCGAGGAATGCCTTGTGCGCCTCGACGCCCTGGCTGAGCGCGATCCGCGCCGCGCCGATGTTGGACGAATAGGTGAACACTTCTTTGGTGTTGATGAAGCGTCCAAGCGCGTGGCTGTCGTGAATGGTGAACTTGCCGTAGTGCAGGTTTCCCCGTGCATCCCACATCGAGTTCAAATTGATCTTGCCGGAATCCAGTGCCATCGCCAGCGTGAACGCCTTGAAGGTCGAGCCCATCTCGTAGACGCCGGTGGTCAGGCGATTGATGCGGTCGGGGTCGTGCGCTTCCTTCGGATTGTTGGGGTCGAAATCCGGAAGCGAGACCATCGCCACGATCTCGCCGGTCTTGACGTTGGAGACGATGCCGGAGGCGGCCTTGGTGTGGTATTTCTCCTTGGCCTTCAGCAGCTCGTCACGCAGGGCGTGCTCGACGCGCAGATCGACCGAGAGCTCGATCGGCTTTTGCAGCCGGTCGGTGGCAAAGCCCGCGCGGTGGAGATCGGCGAGCCCCTGATTGTCGAGCCACTTCTCCATGCCGGCGATGCCCTGGTTGTCGATGTTGACGAGACCGATGAGGTGGGCGACCTCGTTGCCGGTCGGATAGACGCGCTTGTTCTCGCGCAGGAAGCCGATGCCGGGAATGCCGAGCTTGTGGATGTCCTGCTGCTGCTTCGCCGTAATCTCGCGCTTGAGCCAGACGAAGCCCTTGCGCGTCTTCAGGCGCTCGCGCACCTCGGCCTCGTCGAGGTCGGGCACGGTGGCGGTCAGAAGTTCGATTGCCTCGTCCTTGTCGATGATGCGGCGCGGCTCGCCGAACAGGCTCGACGCCTTGACGTCGGTCGCGAGGATCGCGCCGTTGCGATCGACGATGTCGGGCCGCGCGGTCGCGACCACCTCCTGCGCCGCGGCGCGGCGCGCACCGTGGGCGTCGGCGCCGATCGCGAACATCACGAGCCGGCCGCCGATCAAGGCGTAGACCGCGCCGAAGGCCAGCATCGCCAGGCCGACGCGCGCCCGCGCCTTGGCCGCGCGATCGACGTTGCGCCCATAAAGCAGGCTGCGGATCAGCCGTTGCCGCCAAGGCTCGGTCGGCTTTTCTGCCGGTTTGGCCGGGGTCACAGCACTCATGGCTTGTCCTCGGGCTGAGGCACGGAGCCCGTCACATTATCGGGATCGCTCGCGGCTTCGATGGTGTTGAGCATGGCCCCGATCGGATCCGGCTCGCCCGGCCTGAACATCCGCGGCGGACGCTCGGGCAAATTCTTCAGTGAATCATATTGCGTGCCGTTGACCGGCTTGAGCTGCAGATGCCGGTCGGACAGGCCTTGCAGGCGCAGGGGCGCATCGAGCTTGGCCCATTCGGAGCGCAGCGCCGCGATTGCATCGCGCTGCTCGCGGATCTCCGCATGCAGCCGCAGCACCTTTTCGGTCCGCGCCGTGGAGTCCATCTTGATCCGGTAGACATGGGCCGCCGCGAAGATCAGCGCGCCGATGACGAGGAGGTGGATGAAGCGCATGCGCTAGCCACCTCTCATGACGTCGGAGAGTTTTGGCCAGTTAGATTGCTCGCGATCGTCATGTGCAGGCGCCGAGGTGCGCTCGGCGGCGCGCAGTTTTGCAGAGCGCGCGCGCGGGTTATGGCCGACTTCGTCCTCGCCTGCGATCACCGGCCGCCGCGTCAGGAGCTGGAAGCTCGGCACCGCCTGCGACATTTCCGGCAGATGGCGCGAGCCGCCACCCGTCTTGCTGCGCTCGGCGAGGAAATTCTTGACGATGCGGTCTTCCAGCGAATGGAAGGAGACGACCACGAGGCGACCACCGGGCTTGAGCACAAGCTCGGCAGCGATGAGTGCGTTCTGGAGTTCCTCGAGCTCTTCGTTGACGAAGATGCGCAGGGCCTGGAACGTCCGCGTCGCCGGATGAATATCGCCGGGCTTGGAACGAACCACCCTGCCGACGAGATCGGCTAGCGCGCGCGTGGTCGTGAACGGCGTCTCCTGACGGTCCGCGACGACGGCGCGGGCGATGCGGCGCGACTGCCGCTCTTCGCCGAGGAGATAGATGATGTCGGCGAGATCGCCTTCCGACGCGCGCGCCACGACATCGGCCGCAGTCGGGCCTGCCTGCCCCATCCGCATGTCGAGCGGACCATCGAGGCGGAACGAGAAGCCGCGGCCGGCCTGGTCGAGCTGCATCGAGGACACGCCGACGTCCATCACGACGCCGTCGACGCCATCGACGCCTTGAGCCGCGCAGATTTCGGCGAGGTTGGAGAAACGATCTTCAACGAGGGTCAGCCTGCCCGCGGAGCGGGCGACCAGCTCGGCGCCACCCTCGATCGCAGTACGGTCGCGATCAATGGCAATCACCCGGGTTCCCGGCACGTCGAGAATCGCACGGCTGTAGCCACCGGCACCAAAGGTCGCGTCGATATAGAGGCCGCCCTCGCGTGGGGCGAGGTGGTCGATGGCCTCACGGCCAAGAACGGGGATATGCGGAGCCGAGCTCATGCGCCAAGCCTGCCGATCGCCCCGCCGGACTCCCAAATGAGATCGGGGACGAACAAGCTCATAACGCCTCGAATGATTCCGCGTCGCGGCGGTTCCACGACCCAATCCCCGTCCAGCATGGTTACCGAGCCCGGTCGCCCCGGGCCACCAACCCAGTATTCCCCTTGGAACTTGTCGGGCAGCCATGGGATTTCGAGCCAAAATACGCTTTGGCCGCCTCCGGACGCGGGTCGGCTCTTCATCTCTCAGTAACGGCCCTTAGCGTTAAGAAAGCGTTGATCGGCTCGCGACAAGTCGAAAAGCTGACGCGGCGGTGATGCTTCATCCACACACATGCGCCAAAATGCATCCGTTAACCGCGTCGCGCGATTGCGCACGGTCGAGGGTAAAGGAATAGTAAAGAGAAGGGCTTGGCCCACACACTCTCTCTATCTCGAGCTGTCTATGTCGTCCGGTTCGTCCACGCCGTCTGGATCTGATTCGAAGCGTCAACGTGTTCTCCCGGTTCCCAAGGCCGCCGCGAGCATGCGGACGTTCGAGCCGGACTCCTCGATCGTCTCCGACATCATCCCCTCACCGAACCACGGCGACCGCAACAAGGGCCGGCAGCCCGACATGATCGTGCTGCACTACACCGGCATGCCCGACGTCGAAGGTGCGCTGGCGCGGCTCTGCTCCGCGGGCACCGAGGTGTCGGCACATTATGTCGTGCTGGAAGACGGCCGCATCGTGCAATGCGTGCCGGAGGCCAGGCGTGCCTGGCATGCCGGCGTGTCCGCCTGGGCCGGCGAGGACGATATCAACTCCTGCTCGATCGGCATCGAGATCGTCAATCGCGGCCACGACTGGGGCTATCCGGAGTTTCCGCTGCGCCAGATCGCCGCCGTGATCGCGCTGTGCCGCGGCATCATGCTCCGCCGCAAGGTGCCCGCGCACCGGGTGCTCGGCCATTCCGACGTGGCGCCGGCGCGCAAGAAAGATCCCGGCGAAAAATTTCCGTGGCATTCGCTGGCGAATTCCGGTGTCGGCCACTGGGTCACGCCGGCGCCGGTGGTGCGCGGCGAGAGCCTGATGCTCGGCACCATCAGCGACGAAGTGCTGAGCCTGCAGCAGGCGCTCGCCAGATACGGCTACGGCGTTCCCCTCACCGGAAAATACGACGCCGCGACCATGGAAGTCGTGACCGCTTTCCAGCGCCATTTCCGCCCGGCGCGACTGGATGGAGTCGCGGATCACTCGACGCTGTCGACCTTGCAGGCGCTGTTGGGGAGTCTCCCTCAGGAGGCAACGACCGTCGCGACGAAGTGACGGCGACTGCCACCCCCGTCATTGCGAGCGAAGCGAAGCAATCCAGACTGCCTCCGCGGAAGCAGTCTGGATTGCTTCGTCGCAAGTGCTCCTCGCAATGACGGAGTATGAGGAACTAGCTACTCCATCTCCCTCATCCTTCGCGCGTACAGCCGGCGCAGCGGCTCCAACTGCGTCGCCTCCGTCGCCGAGCGATAGGCCTCGCGCGCCTCCTCGTTCCGGCCGAGCCGCCGCAACAAATCCGCCCGCACCGCTGGCAGCAGCTCGTAACCATGAAGCCCGCCGCGCGCCGTGATCGCATCCACGAGATCGAGCGCACGTGCGGGACCATCGACCATCGACATTGCCGCTGCGTGATTCAGCTCGATCACCGGCGACGGGTTGATGCGCAATAGCACCTCGTAGAGTCCGGCGATCTGCGGCCAGTCCGTCTGCTCATAGCTCGGCGCGCGCGCATGCAGCGCAGCGATCGCGGCCTGCACCGCGTAGGGCTGCGGCCGGCCGGGCACGCGCAGTGCGTCGTCCACCAGACGCAGCCCCTCCTCGATCTGCGCATGCTCCCACCGCGAACGATCCTGCTCTTCCAGCAGCACGATGTCGCCGGCGGCGGTCTGGCGCCCTGCGCGGCGCGCATCGTGCAGCAGCATCAGCGCCAGCAGGCCCTTGATCCCCGCGCGATCGGGTACCAGCCGGTCGAGCAAGCGGCCAAGCCGGATCGCCTCGGCCACAAGATCGGGCCGCATCAAATCCGCACCCGACGTCGCCACATAGCCTTCGGTGAAGACCAGATAGATCACGGCAAGCACACCATCGAGCCGCGGCACCAGTGTGTCGCGCTCGGGAACCTCATAGGGAATGCCGGCGAGCCTGATCTTCTGCTTGGCGCGGACCAGACGCTGCGCCATCGCCTCCTCGCTGACCAGGAAGGCGCGCGCGACTTGCGCCGTGGAGAGCCCGCAGACGGTGCGCAACGTCAGCGCGACCTGGACTTCGGGCGCAAATGCAGGATGGCAGCAGGTGAAGATCAGCCGCAGCATGTCGTCGTCGAGCATGGCCGGCGGCTCGTTGGGCGCTTGCGCGTTCAGCTCGAGCTCGTGCACGAGCGCCTGCTCCTTGCCGCGGAAGACGGCCTGGCGCCTGATACGGTCGATCGCCTTGTGCCTGGCGACATTGACCAGCCAGGCACGCGGATTGTCGGGGACCTCGCACGCCGGCCAACGCGCCAGTGCCACCGCAAACGCGTCCTGGAGCGCGTCCTCGGCGAGATCGAAATCGCCGACGAGGCGGATCAGCGTGGCCAGCGCCCGCCCCGCCTCGTCGCGGAAGATCTTGTCGATCTCGGACAGTGTCATGTGACGGTGTGCGGCTGCGCCATCACTTGTCGTAGACCCAGATCGGCCGCACCTCGATCGAGCCGATGCGCGCCGACGGAATCCGCGCCGCGATCTCGATCGCAGTGTCGAGATCCTTGGCCTCCACGAGGTAATAGCCGCCGAGCTGCTCGCGCGTTTCGGCGAACGGGCCGTCGGTCGTCAGGGTCTTGCCATCGCGCACGCGAACCGTCGTCGCGGTCGTGGTCGGCTGCAAACGGTCGCCGGCCTTGAAATTGCCGCTCTGGATGATGTCTTGCGTGAAGGTCTGATATTCCGCCGTCATCTGTTGGCCGGCAGCCGGACGCATATTCGCGTACTCGGCTTCGTTCTGGTAGATCATCAGCAAATACTGCATCGCTCAACTCCTGTTGCACTTGGGATCACCGACAACCAGTCGAACGGGCCACGCTTCCAACGACATCTTCAGGATAAATTATTTCGTGCGAACCGTGCATGGCGTTATCAGCTTGCGGAACCGACACAAATGCTTCATGCGTAAGCCGTCAGTCGGCCGGACGGCCGCTCCGGCAAGTGCCGAAAGGCCGCCGGGGAGGAAAGTCCGGGCTCCCTTGACATACGGTGCCGGATAACGTCCGGCGGGGGCGACCCCAGGGAAAGTGCCACAGAGAACGAACCGCCCGCCTTCGCCCCTTCGGGGCTTCGGCGAGGCAGGCCCGCAAGGCTTGCCACGTCGTAGCAGCGTCAGCTGCGTAGACGGGTAAGGGTGAAAAGGTGCGGTAAGAGCGCACCGCGGCTCCGGCAACGGAGCCGGCATGGTAAACCCCACCGGGAGCAAAACCGAATAGGGACGGCGTAGCGGGCTGTTCGCGAAAGCGATAACGCCGCGGGGCGATGTCAGGCCCGCCGTCCGGGTAGGTTGCTCGAGGCCATGTGCAAACATGGTCCCAGAGGAATGGCCGTCACGTATCGTTCGCGCAAGCGGACGGTGCCTTACAGAACCCGGCTTACAGGCCGGCTGATATCCTAAAGCGTTTTCGAGCGAAGTGGGCTTTCCGGTTCGCGTGAAGAAAACGCGTCTTACCAAGAAGTGACGAGGGGTTCGATGCTGACCGCATCGAGCCCCTCACCATTTGGGCTCTCGTCATTCCGGGGCTCGCGAAGCGAGAACCCGGAATCCATCAAGCCACAAAGTTTCTGGAGAAATGATTCCGGGCTCGTGCTGCGCACGGCCCGGAATGACCACTGTGAGTTATCCGACGATCTCCTCCAACACACCCATCAACGCCTCCGGCGCCGTCACGTTCGGCGCATGGCTCGCATCGAGCTCGAAAGTGCGCCAGCCATCTTCGCTTTTGGTGCGCCTGGCGAACTGCCCGAACACGTCGCCCGGCGGAATGCGCGTGCAATAGATGTAGCTGCGCGGCATCGCCGGCTCGCCATGTTCGAGCTTCAGCTTCGTCTCGAAACATTGATCGGCATGTTGATCCGGCGCGCGTTGAGCCAGTCGAGATCGGCCTGCGGCGTATCCGGCGGCGGCGGGTTCGGCGGGATGCGGTAGCCGTCGCCTGAGCTTGCAGCCTTGCGCATCGGCTCGCGCCCGCCCTCATTGAGATCGAACAGCGACTGGCCGTCACGCGGCACGAAGGCGTCGAGATAGATCAATTGCGTCACCCGCTCGCGCGCGCGATCGGCGACGCCGGTGGCGACCATGCCGCCATAGCTGTGGCCGAGGAGCACGATGTCCTCGAGATCCTCGAACCTGATGACGTTGAAAATGTCCTGGATGTGCGTGTCGAGATCGATCGCGGGACTGGCCAGATGCGCGCGCTCGCCGAGCCCGGTATAGGTCGGCGCAATCAGGCGGTGGCCGGCCTGCGCCATCAGCGGATGCATCTTCTTCCAGGCCCACCCGCCGGACCACGCGCCGTGACAAAGCAGGAAGGTTTTTGAGCGTGCGGCCATCGGCGTTTCCGTCGTTCTTGTTTGTACGATGGAGTGTAGCGGGCGACCGCGCGATGTAAACGCTATGGCTCCTTAAGCCGCGCGCGCGTTCACCTTCACGAGGGCGGGTGCAGGCCGACCAGCTTCGCGCCGCAGCTTGCCCGGCTCAAAACCGTGCATGCCGATCTGCCATTGCAGCCCGACGATGGCACCCTTGGTCGGCTGCAGCAGCGCGAGCGAAGCGAACAAGGTCACCGGCAGCCACACCGCCAGTTGCAGCCAGACGGCCGGCGCATAGGCGGTTTCGACGGCAAGGATTGCCGGCACCACGAGATGACCGACGACGACCATCACGAGATAGGCCGGAAAATCGTCGGCGCGCTGGTGGAACAGCTCCTCGCCGCAATGGTCGCAGGTATCCGCCACCTTCAGGAAACGGCCGAATGCATGCCCTTCGCCGCAGTTCGGGCATTTGCCCAAGAAACCGCGCCACATTGCCTTTGCCAGAGAGACTGAACCCGTCGCCATGACCCCACCTCTTCCTTTTCACCGATCCATACAATACTATCTTGCATCCATACATTCAAAGGATATGGGCGCTAATTGCATGGATTGGACCCCTACAATCTCAGAGCTGAGCGGGCCGCGCTATCAGCGCATCGTCGAGGCCATGGAGGCCGATATCGCCGCCGGCCGGCTGGTGCGCGGGCAGCAACTGCCGACGCAGCGGGCGCTGGCAAAGGCGCTCGGCATCGACCTCACCACGGTGACGCGCGCCTACACCGAGGCGCGGCGCCGCGGCATCATGGAAGCCCGGGTCGGCCAGGGCTCGTTCGTGTCGGAGACCAGCGCGCGATCTGCCGCATCCCGTCGCGATCGACCTCTCGATGAACGTGCCGCCGCAGCCACTCGAAGCGCAGCTCGACGAGCGCATCATCGCCGGGATGGAAGCCATCCGCGCGCAATCGGGCCTGACGGCGCATCTCAACTACCAGCCGCCCGGCGGCAGCGCACACGAGCGCGAGGTCGCGGCGCGCTGGATGCGCGCACGCGTGCCGCATGCGCACGCCGACAGGCTCGTGATCTTTCCCGGCGCGCAGACGATCCTGTTCAACCTGCTCGCCCATCTCGCACGCCCCGGCGACGTGATCCTCACGGAGGCCCTCACCTTTCCCGGAATCAAGGCCGCCGCCGCGCGCCTCGGCGTCAAGCTCGTCGGCGTCGCCATGGACGACGGCGGCATCCTGCCCGGCGCGCTGGCAAAGGCTTGCCGCACGCATAAGCCGAAAGCCGTCTATCTCATTCCGACGCTGCACAATCCGACCACCGCGACGCTTGCCCCCGAGCGCCGCAGCGCCATCGCGAAGATCATCAACGATGCCAATACGATTCTGATCGAGGACGACGCCTACGGACTGCTCGATCGCTCGGCATCGCCGATCGCCAATCTCATTCAGGAACGGACATATCTCGCGACCACGCTGTCAAAATGCATCGCGCCCGCGCTGCGGGTTGCCTATCTGGTGACGCCCGACAGCAGCTCGCAGCGGGAGATGCGCAGCTCTTTGCAGGCGACCGTGCAGATGCCGGCGCCGCTGATGGTCGCGCTGGTGACGCATTGGATTGAGACCGGCATCGCCGACCGCATCATCACCGGCATCAGGAGCGAGGCGATCGGCCGGCAGCAGCTTGCGCAACGGGCGCTCAAAGGGTTCGAGTTCCAGGCCAAGCCCGCAGCTCATCATCTATGGCTGCGGCTGCCGGAGGGCCGACCCGACCTAGCGGCGCATCTCCTGCGGAATGGACTCGCACTCGTCGCCGGCGAGGCCTTCACCGTGGACGGACCACCGCCACACGCGGCACGCGTCTCGCTTGGCGCGGCGCGCAACAGGGCGGAATTGACGGAAGCGCTGCGCATCCTCGTGAGCGCGCTGCACAGGCCCGCCGACACCCGGCAGATCGTCTAGCAAATACCTATCGATGCTGACGGCGATGCCGCGAGCGCACGACTGGCGCGACAGCCGATGGATAAGCTTGCGATGCATAGGCATCAGCAGGCGTTCCCTGCTGGCCGCGGGCCCCGCGCGCGGCGGGCGTGAGCTGGCCGCCATTCAGAACGTCGCGGTCCGGATGGGCGGCCTGATAGGCCGCGGGCTCGGAAAACTGAGCCTGCGCCATTGTCGGCATCAAGGCCGCCGCCGAGACCAGCGCGGCTGCCACGGCAATCTTCGTGCGGGTCATCGTCCTTCTCCATATGTTCAGTCGGGAGACTGGCCGATCGAACCGCATGATGGCGTCGAGCGGACCCCAGTTTGAAGTACGAGCATCATGTAGGCCTGTCTTTCGCGAACGCCCGCCATTGGGGATCACGCTTGCGTGCGGTTTTGAAATTGACCTGCACGGCCGCAGCTGTGCTATGCGAGCGATGGCGATCAACAGTTCGGGATCGCCCAGGCGACAAGGACGATCTGTTGGAAATACTCACCTACGCGCTGCTGCTGCTCGGCGCACTCGCCGGAGGCTTCGTCTCTGGCCTTGCCGGCTTCGGCACGGCGCTGATGGCACTCGGCATCTGGCTCTACGTGCTGCCGCCCTCGCTCGCGGTGCCGCTGGTGCTAATCTGCTCGGTGATCGCGCAGAGCTCGACGCTGCCGTCGATGTGGAAGAGTTTTGATCTCTCGCTGGTCTGGCCGTTCCTGATTGGAGGACTGATCGGCGTGCCGCTGGGCACCATGCTGGTCGCCTCCGCCGATCCAAAAGTGTTCAAGCTGAGCGTCGGCGTGCTGCTGCTGATCTTCTCGACCGCGCTGTACCTCAACAAGAAGCCGCTCGCCATCACCTTCGGCGGCCGCATTGCCGACGGCGCGATCGGCTTCGCCGGCGGCATTCTTGGTGGCCTTGCCGGATTGTCGGGGCCGCTGCCGATCCTGTGGGCCAACATCCGCGGCTGGAACAAGCACGAGCGGCGCGGCATCTTCCAGCTCTTCAATTTCACCGTGCTCGCCACCGCTTTGGTGTTGCAGACCGCCTCGGGCCTCGTCGCGTTCAAGGTGGTGTGGCTCGCGGTGGTCGCATTTCCGGGCACGCTGATCGGCGCATGGGCCGGCGCGCGCGTCTATCACGCGCTGAGCGACAAGCATTTCGGCGATGTCGTGCTCGGTCTGTTGTTCCTGTCGGGCCTCGGCCTCGTCTGGAACAGTTTGGGCACGCACTAACTCCGTGTTTTCTTCACGGTGAGCGCCACGCCGCCGGCAACCCCGACCCCAAGCACGCAGATAAGCGATCGCTACGCGGGCGCGCGTACAGGAGACGCCACGGGCTCGGGCGCAGCCTGCTCCGGGGATTCCTCGTCCCGGAGCACCACAAGGCGCTTTCCGAACTCGCGGCGCAACAGCCACACGCTCAGGGCAGCCTGCAGCGTGGTCGTGGCGATCGACAAATACCAGACATGCTCCATCCGAAAGCCCGGCCACGTCGAGATCCAGATCGACGGCAGGGAATAGGTGAGGACCCGCGTTGCCGAGGTCAACAATACCGGCTTGGTATTGCCGAGCCCCTGAAACAGGCTTGAGCAAGTGAAGATCAGTCCCTGCGCCACCATGTTGAGCGAGACGATACGCAGAAAAAGCGACGCAACCGCCATCGTCTCCTGATCCTTCGAGAAGCCGGTAAGCAACAGACCAGGCACGAGCTGCGCCGGGATCAGGAAAACAATCATCACGGCGGTCGCGACAAGCGCCGCCTTGACAAAGGTCTCCCTCACGCGCGCTCCATTGCCGGCGCCGAAGTTCTGGCCGGCGATCGGCCCTGCCGCAAGGGCGATAGCGAGCGCCGGCATCTGCATCAGACCGAGGAGACGCGTCCCGATGCCAAATCCGGCCTGTGCCGCCGAGCCGAAAACGCTCAGCACGTAATAGCCCACGGCCATGATGATGAAGACCATCGCGAACTCGCCGCCTGCAGGCAGGCCGACATTGAGGATCCTCTTCCACTGTCGAAGCTGCGGCCGCCATTGCGCGGGATCAAGGGCGACATAGCGTTCCAGTTTCAGGAAATACACCAGCAGCATGAGCACACCGATGAAGACGGCAATCGAGCTTGCGAGGCCCGCTCCGGCAACACCGAGCGCGTGCCCGGTGCCCCACCCCGAGATCAGGACCGGCGCCAGCGCGATGTTGATGGCCACTGCAAGCGCTTGAACCACCATGCTCGGTCGCACGATGCCCGTTGCCCGCAACGCAGATGCCATGATTTGCGACGCAAACTGCAGCGCCAAAGCCGGCATGAACCAGAGCAGATAAATCGCGCCGGCTTCGACCGTGGCCTCATCGGCTGCGATCGTGCGCATATATGGGCGCGATAATGCGAAGCCTGCGACCAGGGTCAGGAGCCCGAACAGCACCGATAGGACGACCGATTGGTTGAAGACGAGGTTGGCGTCGCCCCGGTCCTTGCGCCCCACGGCGTGCGCCATCAGCGCCACCGTGCCGACGCCGAGCACCTGCATCAGTGCATTGACGAGAAAGCCGGCATTGCCGGCCGCGGCGACGCCCGCGATCGCCGCATCGCCCAGTCCCGACACGAAATACAGGTCGACGAGCTGGCAGATCATGATCGTGATCATGCCAACCACGATCGGGGGCGCCATGCTCAGGATGTGGCCCACGATGGAGCCGCGTGTCAGGTCCTTCATGTCATCCATCCTCTGGCGGCGCGACGGCGGACTTTCGTCCCGTCGGCCGCGCCGCTCATTCCGCCGCTGCGATCTGTCCGAGCTCCACCACCTGGCGCTCGAACAGGCCGCGATAGATGCCGCCGGGCTTGGCCGCGAGCCTGGCATGCGTGCCTTGCTCGACGATCTCGCCGTGGTCGAACACCAGGATGCGATCGAGGCTGCGCACCGTCGACAGCCGGTGCGCGATCACAATCGAGGTACGACCTCGCATCAGCCGCTCCATCGCCTGCTGGATCAGCGCCTCGGATTCCGAATCGAGGCTCGAGGTCGCTTCGTCCAGGATCAGCACCGGCGCATCGGCCAGGAAGGCGCGCGCCAGCGCCACCCGCTGCCGCTCGCCGCCGGAGAGCTTGACGCCGCGCTCGCCGACCAGCGTGCCGTAGCCCTTGGGCAGCCGCACGATGAAGTCGTGCGCGTTGGCCAGCCGTGCCGCCTGCTCGATCGCCTCCAGGCCGGCGCCGGGCCGTCCATAGGCGATGTTCTCGGCGAGCGAGCGGTGGAACAGGATCGGGTCCTGCTGCACGATCGCGATCTGACTGCGCAGCGAATGCTGCGTGGCCTTGGCGATGTCTTGCCCATCGATCAGAACGCGGCCGCCGGTCACGTCGTAGAGCCGCTGCACCAGCTTGACGAAGGTGGTCTTGCCGGAGCCGGAGCGGCCGACGAGACCGACGCGTTCGCCGGCGCGGATCGTGACCGACAGTCCGTCATAGAGCGGCACGGGATGGCCGCCATAGTGGAACGTGACGTCGTCGAACACGAGTTCGCCGCGCTCGATCGCGATCGGCCGCGCGTCCGTCGCATCCGCAATCCCGATCGGCTCGTCGTGAATCGCCACCAGCTCCTCCATGTCGTTGACCGAGCGCTGAAGATTGTTGATGTGCATTCCGACGTCGCGCAAATAGGCATGGATGACGTAGTAGCTCGTCAGCACATAGGTGACATCGCCGGGCGAGGCCCGCCCCGACATCCACAGCAGCACGGCGCCGCCGATCACGGAGGCGCGCAGGGCCAGCAGCACCGAGAGCTGCGCCAGATTGGTGTAGTTGTAGCGCAGCCAGGTCCGCCGCACGCGCACGCGCCAACGGTTGACGACACGGGCAAGCCGCGCATCCTCGCGCGCTTCCGCGCCGAAGGATTTCACCACCGCGTTGCAGGTCAGCGCATCCGCCAGCGTGCCGCCGACCTTGGTGTCCCAGGCATTGGAGATGCGCGCGGCCGGCGCGATGTAGCGCGTCGAGAACAGCACCGTCATCGTGACATAGGCCAGCGCGCCCAGCGCGATCACCGCGCCGAGCGAGGCCCAGTGCACGCCGAGCAGGATCATCGACCCGATCAGCACCAGCAGCGACGGCGCCAGCGCCATCAAGATCGTGTCGTTCAACAGGTCGAGCGCCCACATGCCGCGGGTGACCTTGCGCACCGTGGATCCCGCGAAGGAGTTGGCGTGCCAGTCGGTCGAGAAGCGTTGCACGCGCATGAAGGCTTCCTGCGCGACCTCGGACATGATCTTCAGGGAGAACGGCACGATGGCCTGGAGGCCGGTCAGCCGCAGCACCATGGACGCTGCGCCGAGCGCCACGATACCGCCCAATGCCATCAGCGCCGCGTGCCGCGCGGCGGGATCGGATGGGCCGCGCGTCAGGGCGTCGACCAGATGCCCGGAGAAGACTGGCATGAACAGGTCGGCGATGGTCGCACCCAGCAAGCCGCCGGCCACGATGAGGGTACGCCCCGGCTGCTTCAGCCAGTGCCGAAACACGAAGGGCAGCACCACGCGTATCGCCGCGGGCCTTTTTGACAGAGCGGTCATGACGTCATCCGGCCGCTTATGGCGCGGGCCGGCTCCATTGATGGACGCAGGCCAGCCGCGAGGGCCGAGACGGCGTCACTTGAAATTGGCTTTAACTTGGGGAGCGGAGCGATCGGGACTGGAAGCCCAATCGAAGCTGGCGGAAGAGGCCTCTAGGAGGCCGAGCAGATACCGAGCCAGAACATCATCGAGCGCGGGCATGCGATCTGCGAATGCGACGAAATCATGCAAATCCTCCCGGTTCGATGGAATGAGGTGCGCTTTATAGATGTGTCATTGGTGATTTGCAACGGGGCTCGCGCAAGATCACGCACGAGTGTTGCAAATTAGTGCGCGTCACCGCTGGCGCCGAACGGTGAGGCTGGCTTCTTCAACAGCGTGACCAGCAGGGTCAGTCCGAGATAGAACAGCGTCAGGATGAAGAATGCATCGCCGAAGCCCATCACCACGGCCTGGCGATGCACGAGCTGGCTGAGCTGCTTCATCGCCATCAGGGTGGAATCGCCGAGCCCCTGGAACTTCTGCATGAACATGGTCAGGGTTTCGGTCGCGGTCGCGTTGCCCCAGGTCACGCGCTCCTGCAGGCGCGTGATGTGCAGGTCCGTGCGGTCGTTGAGCACGGTGTTGATGACGGCAAGCCCCACCGCGCCGCCGAGATTGCGCATCAGGTTGAAGAGGCCCGAGGCGTTCTTCACCCGGTCGGGCGCGAGCGTGCCGAGCGCGATGTTGTTGGTCGGCACCATCGCGAACATCATGCCGATGCCGCGCAAGATCTGCGGAATCAGCAGCTCGTAGAAATCGTAGTCGCGCGTGATCCAGGTCATCTGGTAGGAGCCGAGCGCGAACACGACGAGCCCGAACGCGATCATGTAGCGCATGTCGTACTTCGCCATGAGACGCCCGACCACCGGCGCGACCAGGAACATGGTGATGCCCGAGACGAACATGGTCTCGCCGATCATCAGCGCGCTGTAGCCGCGCACTTCGGCGAGATAGCGCGGATAGATGTAGGTCAGGCCGTAGAGGCCGATGCCGATGCAGAACTGAAGGACGCAGCCGATCGCGAAATTGCGGTTGGAAAAGGTGCGCAAATTGACGATCGGCTCGGCCGCGGTGAAGACGCGCCAGAAGAAGGCGATCGCCGAGATGCCGCAGATCCAGGCGCAGATCGCGACCGAGGGGTCCTGCATCCATTCATATTGCGGCCCTTCCTCCAGCACGTATTCGAGCGTGCCGAGGAAGCCGGCCATGAACAGCAGCCCCCACCAGTCGAAACGATCGAGCAATTCGAAATGCGGCTCGTCGAAATCGACCAGCGCCAGCACGCCGATGGTGATGCCGATGCCGGGCACGATGTTGATGAAGAACAGCCAGTTCCAGGACATCAGGTCAGTGATGTAGCCGCCGACGGTCGGCCCGATGGTCGGGGCCAACGTCGCGACGAGCCCGATGATGGGACCGACGATGTGGAATTTGGTGCGCGGGAAAACGGTGTAGGCCGAGGCGAACACCGTCGGGATCATGCCGGCGCCAAGAAAGCCTTGCAGCGCGCGCCAGAGGATCATCTCCTCGATGGTGGTGGCGAAGCCGCAGAGCAGGCTCGATGCGGTAAAGCCGGCCGCCGAGATTGCGAACAACAGCCGCGTGCCAAAGGCGCGCGACAAGAATCCCGACAGCGGAATCGCGATCACTTCGGCAATCAGATAGGCGGTCTGGACCCAGGAGACTTCACTGGAGCTTGCCGACAGGCCGGCCTGGATTTCACTCAGGGATGCCGAGACGATCTGGATGTCCAGGATCGACATGAACATCCCGAACACCATGATAATGAAAGCGAACAGCCGCTTCGGCGCGATGCGCTCCGAAGCGGGATCCGCCATCATGGCAGGTGAAGCGGTCGTGGCGTTCGCCATGGTCTGACCTCGCGGCGCAGGCGCGCTACTGCGGATGGATCATGGTGGCGTCGTCGAGATCGACCTCGCTGTCGGCGTCGGCCGCGCCCTTGTTGGTGTCGACGGTCGCAGTGACCGACATTCCGGCACGGAGCAGGTTTTGCTTCGCGACCGACTTCGGCACGCGGATGCGGACCGGCACGCGCTGCACGATCTTGGTGAAGTTGCCGGTGGCGTTGTCGGGCGGCAGCAGCGTGAATACCGAGCCCGCGCCCGCCGCGATGCTGTCGACGACGCCGGAGAACTTGCGCATGCCGTAGGCGTCGACCTTGATCGTCACCGGTTGGCCGGGGCGGATGCGCTTGAGCTGGGTCTCCTTGAAATTGGCGTCGATATAGACGTTGTCGAGCGGCACGACGTTGCCGAGCCGCTGGCCAACCGCGACGAAATCGCCGGCACTGACGAGGCGGTTCGAGAACGTGCCGTCGATCGGCGCGCGCACCGCGGTGAAGGCGAGATCGCGCTCGGCCTTGGCCAGCGTGGTCTTGAGCTCGGCGAGCTGCGCCTGCGCTTCGGCCTGCTGCGCCTTGGCGACGTCGACATTGCTGAGCGCGACATCGTAGGCGGCCTGCGCAGCCTTGACCGCGGCGGCGCCCTGGTCGCGTCCGGCTTCGGAGCTCTCGAAGGTGGCGCGCGAGGCGAAACCCTTGTTGCTCAACGCCTGCTGGCGCTCATAATCGAGGTCGGCGCGCTTGAGGCCGGCTTCGGCGGAGACGAGCTGCGCCTTGGCCTGTGCGACCTGGCTGTCGAGCGCCGCGACCTGGCGGCCGATGCGATCGATGGTGGCTTGCTGGGTCGCGATCCTGGTCGCGGCGGCGTCGACCGCGATCTTGTAGTCGCCGTCGTCGATACGAAAGACGATGTCGCCGGCGCGCACCGTCGTGTTGTCGCCGGCGAGGATCGAGGAGACGTGGCCGGCAACGCGCGCGCCCAGCATGGTGTTGTTGGCGCGGACATAGGCATCGTCGGTCGCGACGTAGAAGCGGCCGACCAGCGTGTAGTAGCCGGCATAGCTCGCGGCCGCGAGCGCCAGCACGAGGCCTACTCCCATCATCACGAATTTGCGCTTGCCGGACTTCGGCGCGCCGGCGGCGGCGGGCGCGTCTGGGGCTGCGGCCGGCTTGTCGGTCACGGGCTTCTCCGGCGCCTCGCTGGGAAGGCGCTTGGCTTCCTCGACCACATGAGAGCGCAACTGCTCGGCGAGAGCTACAGACGTCTCGGTGGCAACGTCACCACCCGCGGGCGTCGGCGTCTCCACGGCGTCCGGGCGAAGGACGCGCGCAGCCTGGTCTCTCACTACGGCCATGAAGGCCTCCCCAAAAAAAGCGCGAAGAGGGACAACCGCCGTACGGCCGGTTCCCTCTCCCCTATCCCAAATATCATTGACCGAACGGTTCGGTCAATATAGATAATATTCCCGGTTGGACCCTACTGGCCCGAATCCTTTATTTCGGTTTCATGATCCTGGACCGATGCAAAAACCTTCCGAGACACTGAACCAATGGTTGTAGCCGGCCGCGAACATGTGCACGTCATCCAGGAGGAGGACAGCTCCAAACGCCGCCAGATCCTGGACGGGGCCCGCAAGGTGTTCATGGATCTCGGGTTTGACGGTGCCAGCATGGGCGAGATCGCCCGGGCGGCGCAGGTCTCGAAGGGGACGCTTTACGTCTACTTCGCGGACAAATGCGCTCTGTTCGAAGCCATCCTCGAGCAGGAGGCGCTCCAGCACGGGCAGGTCGCGTTCAATTTCGATCCCGCGCGTGATGTTGAAACCACGCTGAAGGATTTCGGCCGGGCCTACAACCGTCTGCTGTGCCGGCCCGGCGGCGGATCGGCGATCCGCACCGTAATGGCGATCGCCGAGCGCATGCCCGATCTCGGCCGCCGCTACTATGCGCGCGTGCTGGACAAGTCCATCAACCGCCTCTCCGACTATCTCAAAGCCCACGTCGCCTCCGGCGATCTCGCGATCGACGATTGCGATCTGGCGGCCTCGCAGTTCATGGAACTTTGCAAGGCCTCGCTGTTCCTGCCCTTCGTCTTCCAAGCCGCACCTGCGCCGTCAGAAGAGCGCATGAGCGAAGTCGTCGACAGCGCGACGCGGATGTTCCTGGCGGCGTATCGGGCGAAGTAGCGGCAAGCCGGGCCTGCGTTGCAGGCCGTTCCGGCAGCATTATATTTGAGCTCATGTCCCGTGATCTCCGCCCGCCGGTCGATATCCTCCATTACGAGATTGTCCAGGAACAGGCCTCCGCGCTCGGACGGATGGGCCGCACGCTCGAACAGGCGCTGACGCGCCTGCGCGAGTTCGACGCCGCCCACGCCCTCCCCGAGGTGCCGGCCTCGATGCAGCCAGCCAGGCGCAAGCTGGTGATGGAAGCCGGCCACGCGCTCTGGATGTTCGTGGTGCAACGTGAGGCGACCGGCCTGCGCGACAGCCGGCACATCATGCGAACCTACAATGTCCCGGCCGAGGTGCAGCTGTGCATGGGGCTGGTGCCAGCACCGTCCAAGTCGGCGTGAGAATGATTTGCTACGGTGCCCGGCGCTTGGGCGTGCACTCAGTGAGCTGCTGGTTGAAGCGCGACACGATGGGGCATCCGACACTTAGCTGACTTGGAATGATTCAAGCGCCGAATATTCGTTCCGAGTTCGGTATAACAGTGCACGAGCCTGATAAAAGGACCACAACTCGGGGCTAGACCAGCTGAGGTCCTCCGTGTGTCGGCAACACGTCGTCGAGGCGTGGGCGCGAATAATCCTCAACTTAAGAAGTGGCTGCTCTTCCCGGCATCAGCTCAAGTGCAGGGAAAAATAGGCCCCAGCTCGCGGGGGGGCTTGGGGGGCATGAGCTGGGGCCATTGGGGTCACCCTTGGGGAAGGGTATCGGGAAAACTTGGCAATGGCAGGAATGTTCCTGCATTAAATTTCGAAGAGGAATTGGTGCCGCAGGCGGAATGGCACGTACTAGTCTGAGTGCCGGGTGTCGCTTGAATTGGTTCGCTTTTCGCGTTCCGTGAATGGAACAAAGACCCTTGTGTGCACTTTGTAACGTTGCGGGTGAAGCAGGGGGAAGATGTGAACACCACGGAACTTCCATCCATTCTGTTGATCGAAGACGAGGATACGATCCAACTTATCGTCGAAGAGGCTCTCTCGGAGGGAGGCTTTCAAATCGCGACCGTGAAAACGGGCGAGGAAGCCGTCACGCTTCTGAAGGGTGGTCAGCCTTACCGAGCTCTCGTCACCGACGTCAATCTGCTGGGTCGCCTTGACGGCTGGGAAGTCGCGAGAGCCGCCCGTGAGATCGACCCGCACTTTCCCGTGGTTTACATGACAGGCGGCGCGGCCGATAAGTGGCCGGTACTCGGTGTACCAAACAGCATTCTGCTTCAGAAACCATTTGCGCCTGCGCAAGTCGTTTCGGCTGTTTCTCAGCTCCTGAACGCGGCCTCGCAGCAGACGGGCCCCGCCTGAGAGACGGCGAGATCGGTGTCTGCTTCAGTTCTCCTCATCGAAGATGAAGCCCTCATCCGAATGATGTTGGTTGAGATGATTGAAGAGGCGGGTCATTCAGTTGTTGCGGAAGCGGGTAACGTCACCAAAGGTGCCGTTCTAGCGACGGATGCTGAGTTCGATCTCGCGATCCTGGACATCAATCTCGGCGGCGACACCATCGAGCCAATCGCCTCGGCACTTGCGGGACGAGGCAAGCCCTTTTTCTTCGTGAGCGGATACGGATCGTCGGGAGTGCCGGATGCATTCAGGGGCACTCCAGTTGTGACAAAGCCTTGCTTGTTGGCAGAGTTGCAAACCGCCATTGATGCAGCACTGTCGCAAGTGCCGAGCAAAAGCCTGGCGCCGATCTAGCCGATTGCGCCGGCCTGGTATCGTATGAGTACACGCCTAGTCGGTCACCTGCTTGCGGAGCGCGGCGAGATCGTTGACGACCATCTTGGTCGGGCCGGTCCAGATGATGCCGTCGTCCTGGAGGCGGCTGAGGATCAGGCTGATCGACTGGCGCGTCGCGCCGATCATGCGCGCGAGATTGGCCTGCGTGATGCGGCCGAGCGAGATCGGGCCGCTCTCGTCCTGGGCCGCGTTCTCGCACAGCTTGACCAGGAGCAGCACCAACCGTTCCGCCGCCTTCTGTCCCGCCAGCGTCTGCGCCAGCATCGAATAGGTCTCGCCCTTGAAGCCGAGACACTCGATCAGCGCGACTGCGAACGACGGCGACTGCGCGATCAACCGGCGGACCGCATCCTGGTCGAGATGCAGTGCTTCGACCCGCCCGAGCGCGCGGGCCGACCAGCTGTGGCGGTGATCGCCGAGGATATAGGGCGCGCCGACGAAATCGCCGGTCTCCCAGGTGGACAGCATCAATTCGCGCCCCTGCGTGCCGGCATGGGTGCTTTCGACGATCCCGTTCAGGATGATGTGGACGCCATTTGCGGGCTCGCCCTCCCGCAGCAGATATTCGCGGTTCTGGTAGGTCGCGAGCCTGCCGGTTCGCATCACCAGCTCCAGATCGGGCTTGTCCAACGCCTTCAGCACATAACGTCCGGTCCCGGGCCGTGGCAGTTCGGCGCGCGGCTCAGCTGGATCGGCCACCTCATGCGCATCGCTGCGCTCCACGATCGGTCTCCCTTCGAGTGACGGCTCGAAGGCTAGGAGGTCTCCGCTCAGATTGCAACGCGGCGCAGAAGTTCGGTCTCGGCTGAAGCCTCCACGAAAGCGCAGGCCAGATCGGTGAGCAGGCGTTCCCGGCCGGCCGGCGCCAGGAACGTGACGCCATAGGGCACGCCGGCTGCGGTGACGGCGTTCGGAACGGCGATCGCGGCCAGGCCCAGCGGGTTGGCATAGTTGGTATAATAGCCGTTGTTGAAGTTGGCCGTCAGCGGATCGCGCGCGACGTCATCGATGCTCAGCACGGTGCCGACCGTCGGCACGACCAGCGCATCGTGATCTTGCCAGAAATCGCGCAGCGATCGCTGGACCTCCTTGACCTTGTAGAGCGCACGATAGGCGTCGGCAGCCGTGAACTTCCGGCTGCCGATGACGAGGTCGCGGACGATCTTCACACCCGCGTCCGGCTTGGCGTCGAGGAATGCGCCGACCGAGACGTCCCGCTCGGCGAGGAACGGTCCGAAAAACATCAGATCGTTGACCGAAATGAAGGGCGAGAAATCGACCGATGCGACCGACAGATCGAGTTGCCGCAGCTTGCGCAGCCCAACGCCGAACAGCGCCTCGGTCTCCGCATTGCCAAAGAACCTGAGCTGATCCGGACGCGGCGTCGCGATGTTGAGCGGCCGCGCTGGAGGAGCCTGCTCCGTCCATCCGGCGAAAGCTTCCGGCGAAAAACAGTCCTCGACATCGCGCCGCGCCAACACGCGATAGATCTCGTGGCCATCGCGGGGGTCGCGCGTGTAGAGCGAGATGGTATCAAAACTACGGCACGCGTAGACCATGCCGCGCTGACTGAAGGCGCCGGGCGCCGGCTTGAAGCCGGTCACGCCGCAATAGGACGCCGGCACCCTGCCCGATCCGCCGGTATCGGTGCCGAACGCAAAGGACGATGTGCCCGTCGCGACCGATACCGCGGCGCCCGAACTGGAGCCGCCGGGGATGTAGTCCGGATTGTGCGGGTTGCGGGCGATCCCATAGGGCGAGCGCACGCCGACGAGGCCGGTCGCGAACTGATCCATATTGGTCTTGCCGAGATAGATCGCGCCGGCCGCGATGGCGTCGGCGACAACCGGGCTCGTGTCTTTGGCGGTGTAGGCGAATTCCGGGCAGGCCGAGGTGGTCTGCTCACCGGCCACGTCGATACAATCCTTGACCGAGAACACGAGGCCGTAGAGCGGCAGCTCGCCGATCTCGCCAATGCGGGCATCGAGCGCGCGCGCCTTTGCCATGACGCTTTCGGGATCTGCCGTCGAGATCCAGACGCCGCTCTGGTCGGCGTGATCAAGGCGCGACAACACATAAGCGGCGACATCGGACGGCTTGAACTCACCGCGGCGATAGGCGGCGCGGAGGTGGCGAGGTGCGAGATTCATGTCGGTCACGTGCTTGCGGGAATTGGCGATGTGCCGGCGAGACAAGCCCGCCGGCACCGATCCTAGCGGCCGATCACCTTCTCCAGATAGGCGGGCTGGATGAAGGCTTCGAAGTCGGCGCGCGGCAGCAGCTTCGGCAGGCGCTCCTGCTTCACCAGGAAATCGGCGGTCGAGATCAGCGTGTCGACGAATTTGCCTTTTTTCGCGGATGTGCCGAGATATTCCTCCGTGAGCTGCTTGTTGCAGGGAATCATCCCGGTGCCCTTCATCATTCGCTGCGCGTCCTCGATCGGCAGCGAAAGCTCTTCCGCGATGATCTCCGCGGTCTTCTCCGGGTTCTTCAGCCAGAAATCGATGCCTTCGCATTCGGCCTTGATGAACTTGTCGACATAGGACGGATATTTCTCCGCGAACGCGTTCATGACGACGCCGATGTCCCAGGTCGGGTAGCCGCGCTTGGCCATCTCGCCCGAGGTGACGAGGATCTTGCCGCCGTTCTTCACGGCCTTGCCGAGATTCGGCTCCCAGAACCAGGCCGCGTCGATGTCGCCGCGAAGCCAGGCCGCCGCGATGTCCGACGGCGCGAGGTCCAGAATCTTCATCGAGGCGGGATCGACACCCTCGTCCTTGAGCGCCTGGAGCAGGAGGTAGTGTGTCGTGGAGCCGAACGGCGCCGCCACTGTCTTGCCCTTGAGGTCCTTGAGCGAGGTGATGTTCTTGTCGGCGCGAACCACCATCGACTCGACGTAGTCGAGCATGTTGATCACCAGGATGCCCTTGATCGGCAGGGCGCGCGTCGCGCCGATCGCGGTCGGCGGGTTGCCGAGGCCGCCGAAATCGACGTCGTTGCCGGCGATCGCGCGCAGCATGTCGCCACCCCCGCCGATTTTGACGTATTTGATGTCGACGCCCGGCATCTCCTTGGCAAGCAGGCCAAGATGCTTGGTGACCAGCTGCGCGTTGACGAGGTTCAGATAGCCGACGGTCACCTTCGCCGGCTTGTCCTCGGCGCGGACTGCGGCCGTGAGCGCCAACGTGGTAACCGCGAGCGTCGCAATCAGTCTCTTCATCATGGAGGTCTCCCCTAGGATCAGGATTGGATTCAGGCCCACGGCATCATCAGTTTGGCGATGCCGCGCATCATGAGATCGAGCACGACGCCGGTGAGGCCGAGCACGATCAGCCCCATGATCACGACGTCGGAGAGCAGGAATTTCGCGGCGTCCCAGATCATCCAGCCGATGCCGGCGGATGCCGCGACGATTTCGGCGGCGACGAGAACGGTGTAGGTGAATCCGAGCGAGATGCGCATGCCGGCGAGAATCAGTGGTCCCGCCGCCGGCAAATAGACGTGAAACAGCAGGTGTCGCCGGGTCGCGCCGAGCGACTGGGCGGCGCGCACATAGACCGGGTCCACGCTGGTGACGGCCTGGATCGTCGAGATGACGATGCCCGGCAGACCGGCAAGAAACAGCAGCGACAGCTTCGAGCTCTCACCGATGCCGAGCCACATCACCAGCAGCGTATAAAGGCCGAGCGGCGGCAGCGGCCGGTAGAACTCGATCAACGGATTGAGCAGCGCGCGAGCGTTGCGCGACACGCCCATGAGGACGCCGAGCGGGATGCCGATCAGGCAGGCCAGCGTAAAGGCGGTGAGGATACGATAGAGGCTTGCGCCGAGATGCTGAAGCAGGGTCGCGCCCTGATATCCCTTCGTCATCGTCTTCACGAACGCGGCCCAGACTGCCTGCGGCTTCGGCAGGAACAGCTCGTTGGCCCAGCCCATCTCCGTGACGATGGCCCAGCCGGCCAGCAGCATGGCCACGGTCAGCGTCGAGAGCAGCACCGATCGCGAGACCTTCGGAAGCCGCAGCCGCAAGCTGCCGCGTCGCGTGCGATCCGGCGAGATTGGAATCGTCATGTGGGTCGCCTCGACGCTCATGTCCGCACTCCCAGGATCTGCATGATGGTCAGCGCGTAGATCCGCGTCGCCATCACCGACTTGGTGATCGAGATGTTCTCATTGTCGACGGCCCAGCCGTCTTCTCCGGGACCGAAGGTCACCGCATTGATGCCGGCTTCGCGGAAGCGGATCGTGTCGTTGAAGGCGTTCTTGCGGTTGACCCCGGGCTCGCGGCCCATCAGACGCCGGTAAACCGCGCGCAAGGAGCGGCAGGGCTCCTCCTCGACCGGCACCGGTTCGGTCGCGTTGACGAACAGCGAGCCCGGCACCTGGCGCACCTCGACCCTGACGTCGTTCACGCCCGCAAAAGTGTCCCGTCCGAGGCGCTCGATATCCGCAATCACGCTCGATAGCGTCATGCCGGGCACGATGCCGACCACGGCGAGCGTGATGGTGCAGGCATCCGGCGAGAACTGCATCTCGCCGGGCAGGCCGGACCGAATCCGCACCACGGCGCAGCAGGGCGGCGTATGTCCCATGAACTTGCTGGGGACATGCGTGAACGCCATGTCCTTCAGTTTCGGCAACAGCTTTGCCGCTTCCATGATGGCGTTGACGCTGATGTCCGGTCGCCAGATGTGCGACTTGATCCCGTGAACGGAGAGCTCGATCAGGCAGTGGCCGGAATTGGCCACCGACAGGTTCATGCCCCAGTCCGTGTTGACGTCACCCCAGGCGGTCGGCTCGGCGGTGATCTCGTAGTCGGCGGTCAGGCCGACCTTGTTCAGCATGTAGATGGAGCCTTCGGTGCCATTCCGCTCCTCATCGACGGTGTAGCAGCACATCAAGGTGCCATCGAACTTCACACCCGCTTCGGTCAGGGCCTGCACTGCGAGCAACGATGCAGCGAGGTTTCCGCGCGTGTCGGACGTGCCGCGCGCATAGAGCAGATCGCCGTGGCGCGTCGCCTTGAACGGATCGAAATCCGTCATGTGCCATTTCTCGGGCTCGACGGCCGGATAGGTGTCGAGGTGATCGTTGAGAATGAGCGAGGGCGCGCCGTCGCGTCCCTTGAGCACGCCGAGCACGTTCGGCCGGTGCGGCTGCGCGCTGTGCTTGGTGACCTCCATGCCGAGCGCCTCGAGCTTGCCCGCGACCAGCATCGAGATCGCCTCTTCCTCGGCAGGGGGCAAATCGGGATCCAGCGGATTGCCGGAACGGGGCTGGCCGGTGCGGATCAGCTCGGATGCGAGTTCAAGCCAGCGCTCCTCCGTGATGCGCGACAGCACGCGCTGTTCGAGATCCGAATAAGGAGGGGTGACAGGCATCTGCATGACGGGATCCGCTGGCTCACGGCGCCGGCAGCGCCGCTTCGTGGCAGCCTCCTCATTGCAGCGACCGTGCCAACCGCCGAAAAAGCCCGCGGCAGCACAATTGTCTTTCTGACTTCAATGACTTAGGTGAGATTTGCGCGTGCGCAAATTTTTGCGCCCGAGATGCGCTCTGCCGAAGACGCGGTGTCAGCTGAACAGGTAAGGCTCAGCGCGAGCCCGGCCGGCGTGGGGTCGTAGCCCGCATGGAGCGAAGCGGAATGCGGGAACGCCTTTCCGGGACTGCGCTTCGCTCCATCCAGGCTACGGATCATGCGCAATCCTCAATCGTCGGCGTACTCGTCCTCTTCGTGTTTGCGCGCCATGCTCTTGCGCGTACCCAGCGAGCCGGTCACGGAGGGATCGCGTGCATTCGCATAGGGATTGCGCCCGCCCGCCCGCGCGGCGACCTCTTCGCCGGAGACGGCGGCGGGCTGGCAGATCAGGCGACGGCTGGCGCGGCGCATCAGATCGACGTGGATGTGATCGTAATGATAGACGTTCGAGCCCGGCGCCAGCACCGTGGTGAAATGCACACACGCGCCCGACTGCACGTCGCGCAGGAACCCCTGCTCTTCCGGCATGCCGCGCCAGCCATCCTTCACGGTGACGCGGCGGCCGTCGGCGAGCACGAAGGCGGCGATGTCGAGCGCATTGCCGAAGGCGTGCTCGGAGATATGGGCATGCGAATTGCCGTTCATGCCGCGGCAGGAATAGGCCGAGATCTGCTTGATCTCCGCGACGCGGGTGCCGAACCAGCGCATCGCCGAGGGCTGCACGGTGTCGGCGAGCCAGCGGTCGAGTTCGGAGACGATCGGACAGGCCAGCGTCGCAACCGGCTTGATCGCAACGGGGCCGACGGCGGTGACGGGATTGCCCTGCGCCGGACCGAGCCGCGGCAGCGGTTGCTGCGCGGGCGCCTGCGAGTAGGGCGCCGGCCGTGCCGGATAGCTCGGCGCATTCATGTAGCGCGAGGCGCCCGCGGCATCGGTGCCCTCGGGCGGCAGGTCGATCTCGTCTTCCTGTTGCGCCACGCCGGGCGCATTCAACGGCATTGGGCCGGGCGGAGCGCCATAGCCGGACGGCTGGCGCACCGCGGTCTCGGGATAGTTTGAGCGTTGCGGATAGGAAGATGCCGGGTAGTTCTGGCCTTGCGGGTAATTCGATCGCGGCTGCGTCACCGGCCAGCGCGGCTGACTGCCGATGCTCCCGGGCGGACGCAATTCCTCGTCGGCAAAGCCGTAACTGCTCGAGGCTTCGCCGAGGGCGGCGACCTTGAGCGGAAACTCGGCTCCGCACATGCCCGGCCCGGAGATCGGGTCGATGCGGACGAGATCCGGCCCCTCTTTCACCGCGCCTGATTTCAGGCATGCGGCTTCGGCCTCGGCCCGCCACGGTTCACGTTCGGCCTGGAAGACGCCGCGTCCGCAACCCGCTAACGAAACAAGGACGATGGAGCCGACGAGATACAAACGAACTCCGCGCGTCATGCACGCACGTTCGGTGAATTTACTTAAAGACTCTTCAACGTGTTGATTTCAGTGTTCTTTAACCATGTCAGCCCGCGCCAGCAGGAGCCCCTGCCGGTGACGAGTGACAGCAAGGCTGACTTTTTCGAAAAGCGACTTTCTGTTAACCATGACGCTCTCGCGCAAGGCGGCGCGACAGCGGGAGCGACATCATGACTTTCGCCGGGAGACTGAGCGTTATCACCGCGTACCTCGCCATGGCCTTTGTTGGTGCCATCGTGCTCGGCATGATCTAGCGGCTTCAGTCGAAGCTATCGAACGCTTCCCCTACGACCGCGCGCTCCACTGCCGCGACGTCGTGATCAGCTTCTCCGGCCGCTCTTCGGCTCGCGTCCAGTCGTTTCCGGAACACCAGAAATGGCCGACTGCGCAGGCTTCAACGTGAAGCTTGCCGGAGCTCTTCAGCGTCATCGTCGCATAATAGGTGCTGCCGCTGGAGCGGCTGTAGATGTTGCCGGTCCAGACGTCGTGCGTTTTCGGCTTCATGTTGACGAGCACGCTCTCGCCCCGGGTCGATGCTTCCGTCAGCGCGAAGCCGCACAGGGCCGGTCCACAGCGTTCGATGCGGACCGTGCCCTTGGCGCCTGCGCTCTCCCACTCGCCGAGCGGTAAATAGGCGAGTTCGTCGTCGCCGCGCTCTGGGCTGGTCACGGCCTGCTCGAGCTCCGGCCTCGGCGCGACGACGGGTGCCTCCATGCGCGGCGGATCGAGCGCGACGGTCTTCGGCGGACCCGTCCGCGGTAGCTCGACCCGAGGCGGATTGGAGCTTGGCGCCGGCGGCAGAATAACAGGTTGCGACGTCGTCGAGGCAAGGACAGGAGCCATCGGCACAGGCGCAGGCGCGACCGCAATGGCTGGCGCCGGCCTGACCGGAGCCACGGGATAGAGCGGTTGCGGCGGCGGAAGCACCGGCGCCGGTGTCGTATCGCCGTCCGGCCGAAAGCTGCGATGGGAGGAAACCGAGACACAGGAAGCCGATCGGCAATTCCTGGGCGACTCGACCCGGAATCGATGACCGCCGATCGAGAACGCGTACGAGCCGGCTTCCGCTGCGGGCGCAATCGCCATCAGCGCGATCAATGTGCCAAGCGAAGTCACAAGCCGCATCATCGGCGCCTCCCTCTCTGTGGCGACGACGTTACGCAGATGCAATCGCGGCTGAATGTGCGCTGCGTCACCGAGCGGCGGCGAGCCGTTGTGACGTCTATCACAGAAGGTCCGACCAGGCCGGCGTAGGGTCGAACCACGCTTCATCCACCCGCGACTTCAGTCCATATCGGGACCGCAACATCTTTCGGAGGTTGTCATGAACAAGCTCACCATCGCCGCCACCGCCCTCTTCCTCGCGTCCACCGCCGCCGCGCATGCCGGCAATTCGCTCTCGTTCCAGATCGAAGGCCAGCACATCCGCATCGAGACGCCGCGCAACTGCGCCTCGCTCAATTGCGTGACCATCGTGGCGCCGGGCCTGTCGGACAAGCCGATCAAGCTGAACAACATCAACCTCAAGGGCCTTGGCTCCAAAGACGATGACATCGACACCACCCCGGCTCCGGCCACGACCGCGCAGCCCGCGCCGGCTCCGGTGCAGCAGCAGCAGCCCGTGCAGCAGGCCCCCGTGCAGGCGACCGCACCGGCAGCGCCCGCCATCACGGCTCCAGCAACGACGGTTGCCGCTGCTCCGTCCGCCGGCTACGACGCCACGACGCAGACCGCGCCCGTTGCGGCTCCCGCTCCCGCTGCTGCGCCCGCGCCCGTCGCGGTTGCTCCGGCCCCGGTGCCCGCCGCGCCTGTCGCGGCTGCCAACACGCCGATCGGCGTCTGGGCCACCGAAGAGAACAAGGGCAATGTTCGCGTCGAACAGTGCGGCGTCAATCTCTGCGGCTACGCCGCGAAGACCAACGAGCGCATCCTGATCAACATGAAGCCCGACGGCGCGAAGTGGAGCGGCCGCATCCACGATCCCGACTCCGGCCGCAACTACGACTCGACGATCGCGATGAAGGGCCCGAATGCGATGCGCGTGCAGGGTTGCGCCTTCGGCGGCATGTTCTGCGGCGGCCAGACCTGGAAGCGCGTGAGCTGAAGCTGACGCAGTCACACAGTATACACCACTCTTCGTCATGCCCGGGCTTGTCCCGGGCATCCACGTTCTTGGTCCCGCGCTTCAAGGCGTGGATGGCCGGGACAAGCCCGGCCATGACGGTGGAGAGGCTTGGCCATGAGCTAGCATCGCGTACCGTTTGAACGTTCACCGCCGCCGTGCGATAGACATTCATCCGCCATTCACCTGTATCAGGATGATATCGGTCGATCTCACCTCGCCTTTCTCACCGGGACTCTTCGTGACATTTATCGTGGCCTGGCGCCGCTTCATGTTCGCGCTTGTGCTGCTGGCGTTGCCGCCGGCTGGCGCGAGCGTTGCGTTCGCATCCGATGCGATCGAGTTTGCGCAGGCGCAGCCACAAGCGCAGCCGTCGCCCGCCCCCTCTCCGACGCCATCGACTTCACCCGCTCCTGCGGCCGAGGCGCAGCCCGCCGCCGTCGAGCCGATCGGCAACGTCGCGACGGTGACGGGCATCGCGACCGTGATCCGGGACAAAAATTCCTATCCGCTGCGGGTGCGCGACGACATCTATCTCAACGACGTCGTGCAGACTTCGTCGAACTCCTCGCTCGGCATCACCTTTGACGACGCGACCACGTTCAATCTCTCCGCCAGCACGAAGATCACTATCGACACTTACGTCTATGAAGACGGCGGCAAGCACAACGCAGGAATCTTCGACATCGGCAAGGGCACGGTCGCCTTCGTTGCGGCGGCGGTGGCAAAGACCGGCGACATGAAGATCACGACGCCGACGGCAACGCTAGGCATCCGCGGCACCACGGGCGTCGTCGACGTGCCGGAAGGCGCGGCCGCGAACAACGCCAACAATGTCAACATCAAGCTCTATCCCGACGCCGACGGCCGGGTCGGACACATCGACGTCGACGACCGCACGAGCGGGACGCGGCTCGGCGCTCTGACGCAAGGCGCGAGCGGTTTTGCGATCCGCCCGGGCGCAGCCGCTGCCGGCGTCATGCGGTTTGCCGCGGTGCCGATCACGATGGCACCACAACAGATCGCGCGCGACCGCGGCTTCGTCAGCCAGGTGCATTTGGCGCAGACCACGGGCCGGCAGATCGTCACCGAGCAGCGCGACTTCCGCCGGGCCAATCCGACCGCGAGCCCGCGCATTCCGCGGCCGTTCCAGCCGCCGCAACAGCAACAATTGCGGCCGAACACGGCGCCAGGACAACAGCCGCAACAGCCGCAGCGGCCGAACGGACAGCCCGGTCAGAACAACCGTCCAGGCCAGCAGCAGCCGGGCGCGCCAGGTCGCCAAGGCGCGCAGCCGCCGCAGCGGCAGGGTCAAGCGCCGGGCCAAGGCGGCGCCGTGCAGCCCGCGCCGCGCGCGGGTCAGGATCAGCAGCAACAAGGCCAGAAGCAAGGCGCGGGACGTCCGGCAGGCCTACCGCGCGCCGGTCAAGGCACGCAGCCTAACGGCAGGCCACAAAACCAGCCGCAGCGCGGTGGACAGATTCCGACGCAGCCCGGCGGAGTCGTACCGCCGCAGCCGGGCGGAACGCAGCAGCAGCCCCACGTGCAGCCGCAACTTCCGCGCACCGGCATGCAGCCCGGCCAGCCGCCCGCCGCTCAACAGCCAGGCATGCAGCGACCGAGCGGATTCCAGCAGCGCCTCCCCGCCACGCAACGCCCCACAGCGCCGCGAAGGCCGGCGCCGGCTCCGAAGGATAAGGAGCGGCGATAGAACGCAAAGTGCGCCGACGATGTCCGTGCGCTCCCTCGCCCCGCCCTTGCGGGGAGAGGGTTGGGGTGAGGGGCTGCCTCCGCGAAAATAGTGACAGAGAGACTCGCGGAGAATCCCCCTCACCCGGAATTCAAGCTGTGCTTGAATTCCGACCTCTCCCCGCAAGCGGGGCGAGGTGAAGAGAACTCACACCTCGCCGCGCAGCCAGGCTTTCATCTTCTGCAACAGACCGTGCCGCAACTCGCCCACCGAGGCCGCTTCAGCCGGTGTCAGTGTCTGCAAAGCTGCATCGACGTCGTCGGTTGCCAGCGTCGGCTCGGGCGCAGACGACGATGCAAGCCCCGCCGCCGCAAGCGCGATCGGGCCGACCTGGGTCAGAAACACGCGCTCGTACTCGCGCGACAGGCGCGCGAGCGCGTCTTCCAGCGTCAGCCAGTCGACCGCCTTGATGTCGTTCATCAGCTTGCGGACCGGACCGTCCCCTGCCTCCATGCGCCAGAAATGCACGACCTTGGAGCGCCCGCCGGACTGATAGACGAGCGTGCCCAGAAATTCGTGGATGGCGACGTCGTGGCCGGTCTCTTCCAGCACTTCGCGATGCGCGGCCTGCTTCGGCGTTTCGCCGTCGTCGAGCTTGCCCTTGGGCAAAACCCATTCGTTGCGCTTGCGCTGGCGCACGACGGCAACCAGCGGCGGCGCACCTCGCCGCAGCACAATACCACCCGCCGCCATGACCGGCGCCCGTGCCATCACCAAATCCGTCGTCGCAGAAACGTCCCCAGGGACGATATAGGCGGCCGACGCGGCTGATTGAAGGCTAGTTTTTTCTCAGCAGCGCTTGACCCGCGCGAATGCGCGTGCCTTCGGCGATGCCGTCGCAGAAAGTGAAATCGCCGGGCGCGAGAATGATGATGGTCGAGCCATGCTCGAACCAGCCGAGCTCCTCGCCCTTGCTCACGTTGACGTCGCAGGGAAAATTGACCGGCCCCCTCGTCTGCGCATTCAGCACCATATCGAGGAAATGCAGACGGATGCTCGCGACCAGGATCGCGGCCACCGGCACCAGCGTCACGGCTTCGCCCGTCGGCAAACGCGTGCGGATCACCGCGCGCTCGTTCTTGCAAAACAGACGCTCGACCCGCTTCAGCGCGATCGGGTTGACGTTCCAGACATCGCCATGGATCAGCGTGACGCGCTCGATATGCGCGTCAAAGGGCGCATGGAAGCGATGATACATGCTCGAGGTCAGCCGCAGCGTGACGAAGGAGCCGTTGCGGTGCTGGTCGACCAGCACGGAATCGCCGAGCAAATCGAGCAGCGAGTACGGCGCGCCCTTGACCTGGAACAGCTCGGTGTCCGCGATCCGGCCATGAGCGCCGACGATGCCGTCGGACGGACTTGCGACAATGGAGGGGTCCGGATCAAAGGGCCGCAGGCCCGGCTTGAGCTCCCGGGTGAAGCACTCGTGCAGACTCCTGAAATGAGTCTTGCGCGCCTCCGACAGATCGAGGTCGGAGAACAGCTTCCACAGCGCGACGGAGCCGTCCCGGACCAGCGGGTTCTCGATCTTGGAGAACCAGCCCATGAAGCGGGTTAGCGCGGCGCGGGGGATGCGGTTGGTCAACAGGAAGTTGAGGTCTTCCTGCTGGGTGAAAGAGGCGATGAGGGCTTTGACTGTCATGAATCTGTCAGCTCGCAGTATTAGCGCTTGTTGTCATGGAAACGACACTCCCGATTCTTTCTTTGTCCGTGGCCGCCGCAGCGTCCGCTGCCGCCGCCTTCCCGAAGATCAAGGCGCGGATCGAATTGTCCCGCGCCAAGCACCGCTCGCTCGCCGGACATTCCAAGATGTCCCGCCGGGTGGCGAGGCTGCTCCCGTTCTACGAATTCGAAGGCGATGCATACTTCGCCTGCGACGGCGCGCCCCCAAACATCGTGGCCCAGCGCAAGGACGGCTTCTTCCGTCTCGCGCGTCTCTACGCCGAGCGCTACCCCAAGGGCCGCGCGATGACGAAGGAAGCGGCGGAAAAGATCTCCGACCTGCACTTCACCGAAACTTACCGCGTGCCGTTCCAGTTCTCGCGTCTCGTTCGCGAGCATTTGGGCACCTCGACCTTCGTGGAGTCGTCGCGCGCCGTCACCGTCACCGATGTCGACGGCAACACCTCCTACGACCTCACGGGGTCCTACGGCGTCAACATCTTCGGCAACGACTTCTACAAGGAGTGCATCGAGGGCTCCGAGAAGCGGGCGCACTTGCTCGGACCGGTGCTCGGCCCCTACCACCCCGTCATCCTCGATAACGTAGCGCGGCTGTGCCAGATCTCGGGCCTCGACGAAGTGTCCTTTCACATGTCCGGCACCGAAGCCGTGATGCAGGCGGTGCGGCTCGCGCGCTACCACACCAGGCGCACCCATCTGGTCCGCTTCGCCGGCGCCTATCACGGCTGGTGGGGCGACGTGCAGCCCGGCGTCGGCAATCCGATCACCGCGCACGAGACCTACACCCTCGCCGAGATGTCGGAGAAGACGCTGCACGTGCTGCGGACGCGCAAGGACATCGCCTGCGTGCTGGTCAATCCGCTGCAGGGGCTGCATCCGAATAGCAACGCGCCCGGCGACTCCTCGTTGGTTGATTCCTCCCGCGGCGGCAATTTCGACCGCGCGGCCTACACCGAATGGCTCAAGAAGCTGCGCGACGTCTGCACGGAGCGGGGCATCGTGCTGATCTTCGACGAGGTCTTCGTCGGCTTCCGTCTCGCTGCCGGCGGCGCCCAGGAATACTTTGGCATCAAGGCCGACATGGTGACCTACGGCAAGAGCCTCGCCGGCGGCCTGCCGGTCGGCGTGGTCTGCGGCAAACGCGAGCTGATGCGCCGCTTCCGCGACGATCGTCCCGCCGACGTCTGCTTCGCCCGCGGCACCTTCAACTCGCACCCCTATGTCATGACGGCGATGGACGAGTTCCTGAGCCGGCTCGCCAGCCCGAACTTCCGCGCCGTCTATGACGGACTGGACGAGACTTGGAATGAGCGCGCGGAAAGGCTCAACGGGATGATGACCGACGCCGACCTGCCGGTGCGGTTCGCGAACTTCTCGTCGATCTGGACGGTGAAATACACCACACCGTCCCGCTACAACTGGATGCTGCAGTACTATCTGCGCGCCGAAGGCCTGTCCCTGAGCTGGGTCGGCACCGGCCGGCTGATCTTCAGCCTGAACTACACCGACGCCGATTTCACCGAGGTCGCCGAGCGTTTCGTTCGCGCCGCCGAGAAAATGAAGGCCGACGGCTTCTGGTGGCACGATGGCGTCCTCACCAACAAGACCATCAAGCGGCAGATCCTGAAAGAGATGCTGGCCAAGCGCTTCGGGCGCTGAGGTTCTTCCTTCCACCACGGTCAGTCCGGGGCACAGCCTCTCCTCTCCCTCTCCCCGCTCTTCGCGGGGAGAGGGTTGGGGTGAGGGGCTGCTTCCGCAATCACGGTGAGAGCTGGACTCGCGGAGAGCCCCCCTCACCCGGATTTGCGCGACACGCAAATCCGACCTCTCCCCGCACGCGGGGAGAGGTGAAGGAAGCACCGCGTTCGCGGCTCCCAAGACGTGGATGCCCGGGACAAGCCCGGGCATGACGTAGCCAATCGACATCGGAGTATCTTGTGAGAACGGCGCGCTCAGGCGTGCTGCTCTTCGAGCGTGGGCTCGCCGATGAGGCCCAGGGTGTGCTCGGGGTTGAGGTGCAGGCCGGGGTCCATCAGCTCGCCGCGCATCAGCGCCAGCGGCGCGTTGCGGTAGAGCATCAGATCGTGGAAGGGGTCGGTCAGGATCTTCGTCATCCAGACGAGGCCGGTCTCGACGTCGCGGATGAAGAACAGGTGCACCGTGCGGAACATGAGACCGCCGCCGCCGACCACGAGCCAGATCTTGGCGACCTGCCGCATGAAGTCGGTCGCGCCCGCCCAGGGCGTGAACAGTCCAAACAGCGTGGGATCGACCAACAGCACCAGTGGCGACAGCGCCCAGATCGACATCAGCACGACCTTGCGCTGAAGATTGTAGCCGACCTTGATCTCTTCCTTGTGCTCGTGCGTCGCCTGGTTGATCTGGTCGTAGCCGTGCGGCTCGAAGAAGAAGTGGCCCGCCTGGCGCGAGGTCATCGAGACCAGCCAGCCGACCAGCGCCGAGATCATGGGGTCGACGAACAGCCAGACATAGGCGAACAGGAAGCTCAGCGCGCTGACGAAGTGCAGGCTCTGATTGATGCGGCTGTGGTGATAGTAGCGATGGTCGTCCCAGCGCTGGATCCGCAGCTGCTCGAGATAATTCTTGATCATGCTCTCCCCCAAATGCTTTCGGGTTCAGGATTTACAGAGATTCGATGTAGGCCGTGTGACATCATCATTTTGTCATGTGACGATGTGCAGCGGCGCGGTGACGCACGCGACGCGTGAGCTTGGGTTACGCTGCCTTGGCGACGTCGACCTTGCGGAAGCGCACCAGCGAGAAATGACCGAGCGGCGGAATCAGGCGGCGCTCGGCAAGCTCGATGCCGTTGGCGCCGGCGAGCCATTTGGCATAGCGCGACCAAGCGAACTCGGCGGTGCGGAAGCCGAGCGGACGCACCACCGGCTGCAGCTTCTGCTCGATGAAGCGGCGCATGCCGGTATCGGCGCTGACGCGGGTGAGGATGATGAGCTCGCCGCCCGGGCGCAGCACGCGGGCGAATTCGTCCAGCGCGACTTCCGGATTCGGCACGGCGGTGACGACGTATTGCGCCATCACGACGTCGAAGGAGTCGTCGGGGAATTCGAGCTTCTCGGCATCCATCACCGCGAGGCCTTCGACGTTGTTCAGCTTGCCCTCGGTGACGCGCTGGCGCGCCTTGTCGAGCATCGCCTCCGAGATGTCGGTGCCGAAGATGCGCAGATGCGGCGCGTAGAGCGGCAGCGAAATGCCGGTGCCGACGCCGACCTCGAGCACCCGGCCGCCGATCTTGTTGGTGGCCGCGATCGCGGCCCGCCGGCCCTTGGCGAACACGCCTCCGAACACGAGGTCGTAGACTGGTGCCCAGCGGTCATAGGCCTGCTCGACCGTGCCACGAGTGAGGTCGAGCTGCTGGGTGCCGTCAAGGTTCATGATCTTAGCCATCGATGAGGTTCTCGCTGTGGTTCGAAACATTGGGTCAACCACGCACCGGCCGCCGCGCCATGCGAGGCGAGGCGCGCAAGGCACGGCTGGGCTGAAGTGAGGTGAGGTTGCCGACGAACTGGCGCGCGCTGTTTTCCCAGGAGCGCTCCAGCGCGAAGTTGCGGCAGGTCTGGCGCGACATGGTGAGCGCGCGCAGACACGCGGCGCGCAGATCGTGGTCGATCGCGCCGATCGGATGGTCGGCGATGACGTCCTTCGGACCCGTCACCGGAAACGCCGCAACCGGGGTGCCGCAGGCGAGCGCCTCGAGCTGCACCACGCCGAACGTATCGGTCAGGCTCGGAAACACGAACACGTCGGCGGCGGCAAGATGCGCGGTGAGATCGGCGCCCTTCTTCTCGCCAAGGAAGACGGCGTCGGGATATTTCTTTTCGAGCGCAGCTTTCTGCGGGCCGTCCCCGATGACGACCTTGGTGCCGGGCAGGTCGAGTGAGAGGAACGCTTCGAGGTTCTTCTCCACCGCCACGCGGCCCATCGTCATGAAGATCGGCCCGGGCAGATCGAGCTTGGCCGGAGAGTCCGGATGGAACAGCTCGGTATTGACGCCGCGGGTCCAGAAGCCGAGCCGCTTGAAGCCGCGCTCGGAGAGCTCCTGCCGCAGCGAGGGCGTTGCGACCATCGTCATGGCGGCGGCATCGTGGAAGTGGCGCAGCACGGCATAGCCGACGCTCGCGGGAATGCCGGTCCGCACCGAAACGTATTCGGGAAAGCGCGTGGTGTAGGAGGTGGTGAAGGCGAGCCGGTTGCGACGGCAATAGGCCCGCGCCGCCCAGCCGATCGGCCCTTCGGTCGCGATGTGCAGCGCTTCCGGCGCCGCCCTCTCGATCCGCCGCGCAATCTCCTTGCCGCTCGGCAGCGCAATGCGCAGCCCCGGATAGGTCGGCAACGGCCACGACCGAAAACCGTCCGGCGTCAGGAAGTCGATCTCGACATCCAACGTCTTGGCAGCGCCGGCCAGCGAGGTCAACGTCCGCACCACACCGTTGACCTGAGGATGCCAGGCGTCAGTCGCGATTAATACCCGCATGGGGAAATCCCGAGATTTTTATGATTCTCGGCTTTGGACCATCAACCACGGATATTTCAGGCGTGTGACGTCATGGAAGTGTCGGCCCGCTGTTTTGTTCGTTAACGGGTCCGCGCAGCCACGAAACCGTCATGAAACAATCCTTGCCGCCATGAAGCCGTTTTCGGTTTTCCGCGCAAACGTCCCGAAACTTCTTTCCGTTAGTGATCTAGCCAACAGAGCACCGAAACGGTGCCGGGGTGACCAAGAAACACCGCGCAACAGGGGCGACCAATGATCAATCTGGAGACGTTGAGGACTTATTCGCGCGCCGTTGCGTTTGGCGCAGTGGCTGTCACCGCGATCGCGTTCGCCGGTCCGGTGAAAGCCGCGCCCGTGCAGCTCTTCCCCTTCTTCCAGCCGCCGATCGCGGCGCCGCAGCCGTATCAGCCTTATCAAGCCACGCCCTATCAGGCCGCGCCGTCCGAGGATCAGGACGCCGTCGAAACCCCGGCCCGCTTCCGTCGCCAGACCGTCACCTATGCGACGCGTGAGGCGCCGGGCACCATCATCATCGATACGCCCAACACCTACCTCTATCTCGTGCTCGGCAACGGCCAGGCGATGCGCTACGGCATCGGCGTCGGCCGCGACGGCTTCACCTGGTCCGGCACCCAGTCGGTGACCAAGAAGGCGGAGTGGCCGGATTGGACCCCGCCGCCGGAAATGATCGCCCGCCAGCCTTATCTGCCGCGCCACATGGCCGGCGGCCCCGGCAACCCGCTCGGCGCGCGCGCCATGTATCTCGGCGGCACCATCTACCGCATCCATGGCACCAACGCCCCCGACACCATCGGCAAGCACGTCTCCTCCGGCTGCATCCGCCTGACCAACGACGATGTCGCGGACCTCTACTCCCGCGTCAACGTCGGCACGAAGGTCATCGTGCTGCCGATGACGGAACGCCGCGCCGACCTCGGCGCCGCGACGCGGTAAGCGACAGGACATTGTGACGCAAACGGCCCCGGAACCCACCGGGGCCGTTTTCGTTTGCCCTCGGCATCCCGACGCGCGCGTGCTGCGGCGCGATCCCCGATGGAGGCGCGAATGCAATCACGTCCGCAAACGCCGCAAGGCACATGGCTGCGCGCGATCGCCGGAGCCGGCGCATTGGCACTGCTGTTGACCGCGCCCGCCTCGCTCGCACAGCAGCCGCCGAGCGACGACGCAGCCCAACAGGCCTTCAACAATTCCTGCCGCACCTGCCACTCGGTGAAAGAGGGCGACAATCGTCTGGGCCCCAACCTCAATAAAATCGTCGGACGCAAGGCCGGCTCGCTGCCGAACTACAATTATTCCTCCTCGATGAAAGAAGCCGGCTTCGTCTGGGACCAGGACAAACTCACCCGCTTCATGGTCAAGCCGGACGAAATCGTATCCGGCAACAAGATGCAGCCCTATGGCGGCGTCTCGGCGGAGGAAGCGGGCAAGATCGTTGCTTATTTGCAGGCGGCTTCGCGGTAGAGCTACCGACTTCACCGCTCCGCAATCAACCTCAGCCACGCCGCCGAATGAAACGCGCTCATTAAGAGATACATCGGCACCATCCCTTCGAGCATCGCCCCATGTCCGGCGCCGCACAGCATGTCCGCGGGGCCATCGAGCGCGACCGTCAGCACGGCCATGATCGCGAAGGTCGGCGTCGCCGCCAACGCCAGCCATCTGGCGAGGTGGCGCGCGGCCGCCATACCGTTGCGGCTCGCGCCGGCAGTTGCGCTCATGGGACTAGTCACGTCCTTCAGCGGCCTCCTCGCGAAAAGCCTTCTCGCCGGCGGTCGAGATCTCGACCCATTTCTGGTCGGGCGCGGCACCTTCGGTGTAGCTGTCGTGCCAATTCCACCATTTGTAGGTCGGCGTTTGCGGATAACCCTTCGGCGAATCCTCCCAGACCTCCTGCCGTCCCAGCGGCGTGATGTCGAGGTAATTCCAGGTGCCGCCCATCTGCTCGTCGCCGCGGCTCTTGACGAAGTAGGTGCGGAAGATGCGCGTCCCGTCCCGGTAGAACACGTTGGTCCCGTGCCACTCGTCGACGCCGAAATCCGCATCGAAACTGTCGGTGACGGTGACCCACGGCATGGTCCAGCCCATCCGCTGCTTCAGCCTGCTGATATCGGCCTGCGGCGCGCGCGAGGCGAACACCAGTGTGGTGTCGCGGGCATTGAGATGCGCGACATGGGCGATCTGGTCGGCGACCATGGAGCAGCCCCGGCAGGCATGATCGGGCCAGCCGAACACGCCCGGCTCGAAGAAGGCGCGGTAGACGATCAGCTGCCGCCGGCCCTGGAACAGGTCGTGCAGACTGACCTTGCCGCAGGGCCCCTCGAACGCATAGGTTTTGGTGACTTCCATCCACGGCATGCGCCGGCGCTCGGCGGCCAGCGCGTCGCGGGCACGGGTATGCGCCTTTTCCTTCACGAGCAGTTGCTGACGGGCGGCCTCCCAGTCCTGCGGCGACACCACCGGCGGTGTTTGCATGGCGGCCTGTCCGTTATTCCCTGCGTTGTCAGCTGATGTCATCATGGGTCTCCAACTTTTCCCGGGCGGCCGTTCCGGATCTCGCGATGGAAGATGCGGAACCGCTCGTCCCTCGCCGCACATTGTCGGCCGTCAACGATCTCTCGCACCGGACGGTTGCGTAGTGGGAGTAACAAGTGTGGCGGGATTTGAATGGAGTCGCTGATCACGGCCGCGGCCCGCGCGCTCCAAGCCGGCGATCCGCTCGGCGCGCTAAACCGCGTTGCGCTGCGCAACGATGCACCTTCGCTGGCGCTGCGCGGCATCGCGATGGCGCAGCTCGGCGATCTCGCCAAGGCGAAGACATTGCTGCGCAGCGCCGCACGCGCCTTCGGTCCGAGAGAGGCAGTCGCGCGCGCAAGATGCGTGGTGGCGGAAGCCGAGATCGCACTCGTCTCGCGCGACCTGAACTGGCCGGCCAACACGCTCGCGGCCGCGCGGGCGACGCTCGCAAGCCACGGTGACCTCGCCAACGCCGCCCATGCGGGTCACATTGAGGCGCGCCGACTTCTCCTGCTCGGATGCCTCGACGAGGCCGAGCGCACGCTGGCCGAGACCAAGACCACGCCATTGCCCCCTGCTGCGCAGGTCGCCCGCGAGCTCGTGATTGCCGGCATTGCCATCAGGCGGCTCAGAACGAAAGAGGCGCGCGCGGCGCTCGGGCGCGCGGCGAGCGCAGCACGGCAGGCCGGCATTGCCGCGCTTGCGGCCGAGGTCGAAGGCACGAGCCGCGTGCTCGACACGCCCGCAGCGCGCCTGATCACGCGCGGGCACGAACGGCCGTTGCTGCTCGAGGAGGTCGAGGACCTCGCGACATCGGAGGCGCTCGTGGTGGACACGTTCCATCACGCGGTTCGCAGGCGAGGCATCCTCGTGCCGCTCGGAAGGCGGCCGGTGCTGTTCGCGCTCGCCCGCATCCTGGCGCAGGCCTGGCCCGCCGATGTCTCGCGCGAAGCGTTGATCACCGGCGCGTTTCAGGCAAGGCACGTCGATGAATCGCATCGCGCCCGGCTGCGCGTCGAAATCGGACGGCTCCGCACCAAGCTCGAGCCTCTCACCGATATCCGCGCGACCCGGCAAGGTTTTGCGCTGACGCCGCGCAACACGCGGCAGGTTCTCGTGCTGGCGCGGCCCGTCGAGGAGAAGCACGCCAATGTGCTGGCCTTCCTCTCCGACGGCGAGCCCTGGTCGAGCTCGGCGCTCGCGCTGGCGCTGGGAACGAGCGCGCGCACCGTGCAGCGGGCCCTCGAAGAGCTGGCGCGATCGAACAAGGTGCAGTCCTTCGGACACGGACGGGCGCGGCGCTGGATGACGCCGCCCGTGCCGGGTTTCCCGACAGGCTTGTTACTCCCCGGACCGCTCATGAAGACCTAAGATGGGATTCACACCACAGGGACCGAGCAGATGAAACGTTCAGCCGCCGAGATCGTCAGGGAATACGGGCCCTTTGCAGGCGTCGAAGCCGTGCACGGCGTCACCTATGACGGCGCCCATGTGTGGTTCGCGTCCGGCGACAAATTGAACGCGGTCGATCCGACCGATGGCAAGATCGCTCGCTCCATCGATGTCGCCGCGCATGCGGGAACGGCGTTCGACGGCCGCCACCTGTTCCAGATCGCCGAGGACCGCATCCAGAAGATTGACGCTGCGACCGGCGAGGTGCTCGCCACCATCCCCGCGCCCGGCGGCGGCGGCGACTCTGGATTGGCCTGGGCCGAGGGCTCGCTCTGGGTCGGACAATATCGGGAGCGCAAGATCCATCAGGTCGATCCCCAGACGGGAAAAATTCTCCGCACCATCGAAAGCAAGCGCTTCGTCACCGGGGTGACGTGGGTCGACGGCGAGCTCTGGCACGGCACCTGGGAAGGCGAGGACAGCGACATCAGGCGGATCGATCCCGAGACGGGCAAGGTGCTGGAGCAGCTCGACCTGCCCGCCGGGACCATGGTGTCAGGATTGGAGTCCGATGGCGGCGACCGCTTCTTCTGCGGGGGCGGAGATCGCGGCAATGTGAGAGCGGTGCGCCGTCCGAAGCGCGGCTAGGTACGCAAGGACAAATGCGCGGTAACGGTGCGTTCGCGGCCGTTAATATGTTTGCCCCAATTCCACCCCATCGGTGGGCTCTAGCGCCCTCCTCGCCTGCCCTGTAGACTTCTGCCCGGGCGGCCTGGGGGATTGATGCGACTGACGCTGAACTTGAAAACTGTCCTGATCGCCGTCGCGGTGCTCGCGGCGTCGTTTTTCATCAGCCTGAAGGCGATGGACTGGCTGTCGCCGCGGGCTACGAATTCCGCACCGCCGGTCGCGCAACTGCCGCCGCTGCCGCCGGTCGCGAAGAGCTCGATCGTGGTGGCGCCGGTCGCCATCGCGCTGTCGGCGATTCGCGAGCAGGCCGAGAAGGCCGCCCCGCGCAATTTCGCCGGCAAGGCCGAGAACCCGATTTCGCAAATCCTGGAGAACGCCGACATCGGCTGGTCCGCCGTGCGCGGGCCGATGGCAGCTGCCGGCGACAAGGACGTGCTGACGATCTCGACGCCGCTCACGGGCAAGCTGAACGTGACGGGCTCGCTGTCGTCGAAAGCCACCGGCGCGCTCGGCGAGGCGCTCGGTAGCGTGCTCGGCGGCAATGCCGCGAAACAGATCGGCGCGGTCAACATCAAGAATCTGAACGCCAGCGCCGAGATCAAGGGCAACGTCGTCGTCACCTCGCGGCCGAAGCTCGCGGCCAACTGGCATCTCGAGCCCAATCTCGGCGCCCAGGTCAATCTCGGCGATACCAACCTCAACATCTCCGGCGCCAAGGTCAACGTACCTGCACAGGTGAAGCCGCTGATCGACAAGACCGTCGGCGAACAGATCAACGCCGTTTCCGAACGGATGCGCAACGATCCGACCTTGCGGGAGAACGCGAAGCTGCAATGGGCCAAGGCCTGCCGCTCGATCCCGCTGCAAGGCTCGGGCTCCTCGGCCGCGCTGCCGCCGCTCTGGCTGGAGATGAAGCCGATCCGCGCCATCGCGGCGCAGCCGCGCGTCGACGCGCAGGCCGTGACCCTGCTGATGGGCCTGGAAGCGGAGACGCGCGTCACCTCCACGCCGACCAAGCCCGACTGCCCGTTCCCCGACAAGATCTCGATCGTGCCGCCGACCGGCACCGGTGTGAACATCGGCGTCCCGATCGACGTGCCTTTCACCGAGATCAACAAGCTGATCGCCGCGCAGATGGTCGGCCACACCTATCCCGAGGACGGCTCCGGTCCCGTGGACGTCACCGTCAAGAGCGTCAACGTGATCCCGTCGGGCGAGCGCCTCCTGATCTCGCTGCTGGTGCGCGCCAAGGAGAAGAAGAGCTGGCTTGGTCTCGGCGCCGAAGCGACCGTGCACATCTGGGGCCGGCCGATGCTCGACCAGGCGCAGCAGACGCTGCGGCTCGCCGACATCCAGCTCGCGGTAGAGTCCGAGGCGGCCTTCGGCCTGCTGGGTGCCGCGGCGCGCGCGGTGGTGCCGCAGATGCAGCAGGCGCTGGTGCAGAAAGCGACAATCGATCTAAAGCCGATTGCCGCCAATGCACGCGAGAAAATCGCCGCCGCGATCGCCGACTTCCAGAAGAGCGAGGACGGCGTCAGGGTCGATGCAAAGATCGACAGCCTGACGCTGGCCGACATCGCCTTCGACTCCAAGACGCTGCGCGTGATCGCGGAAGCCGGGGGCTCGCTGAATGTGTCCGTGACGAAATTGTCGGGAATGTAGCGCGCGCCTTTTCCCGACGGCTCCGTGCGCGTCGTCGTTTGCGCCGCTGGCAATCTGGTCGGAGGATGCTAAGCTATTCCTCGCACCCCGGGGACGAGGTGCTGACAGCACTGGTGCTGACAACGCGAGGACGACATGGAAGCCGGCATGGTCACGCCTGCGCCGGCGCTGGTGCGCTTTTCCGGCATTCAGAAGACCTACGATGGCGAGCACCTCGTGGTGAAGAACCTCGATCTCGACATCAGGAAGGGTGAGTTCGTCACCCTGCTTGGTCCGTCGGGCTCCGGCAAGACGACTACGCTGATGATGCTGGCCGGCTTCGAGGTTCCGACCCATGGCGAGATCTACCTCGCGGACCGGCCGATCAAGAACGTGCCGCCACACAAGCGCGACATCGGCATGGTGTTCCAGAACTATGCCCTGTTTCAGCACCTGACGATTGCGGAAAATATCGCCTTCCCGCTCTCGGTTCGCAACACGAACAAGGCCGAAGCGCAGGATCGCGTCAAAGCGGCATTGCGCATGATCAAGATGGAAACCCTGGCGCAGCGCCGGCCCGGGCAACTGTCCGGCGGTCAGCAGCAACGCGTGGCGCTGGCCCGCGCCCTGGTTTTCAATCCACAACTCGTGCTGATGGACGAGCCGCTCGGCGCCCTGGACAAGCGCCTTCGGGAGCAGATGCAGCTGGAGATCAAGCAACTGCACGAGACGATGGGCATCACCGTCGTCTACGTCACCCACGATCAGAGTGAAGCGCTCACCATGTCGGACCGCATCGCCGTATTCAACGACGGCATCGTGCAGCAGATCGACAGGCCCGACGCGCTGTATGAGCATCCGGTGAACAGCTTCGTCGCCCATTTCATCGGCGAGAACAATGTTTTGTCCGGCACCGTCGAGACGGTTGAAAATGAATATTGCCGCGTTGCGCTGGCTGGCGGCGGCGCCGTGACCGCACGAGCGGTCAACGTATCAGGCGCGGGCGCATCGACCTCGCTGTCGGTGCGGCCGGAGCGGATCGCCATTATCCCGGATGGCACCTCCGGCGACGAACCGAACCGACTGCCGGCAAAGGTGCAGAACACCATCTATCTCGGCGACCACGCGCTGGCCGTGCTCGATGTCGCCGACAACAAGGAGTTCATGGTCAAGCTTCAGCCGGGGGCGCATGACAGCCTGACACATGGCAGCCTGAGAGCTGGCAGCCTAACACCTGGCGATGACGTGTTCATCACCTTCCGCCCGGAGGACTGCCTGGCCCTCGATCCCGTCTGAACCAACCATGCAGCATCGCTCCAACGCGGGCGGACCTGCACCGACCAAGCTCAACGCAAGTCACGTGAAGAAGAAGGAACAAAGACCATGCTGAAGCGCAAGATTGTCCTGGGTTTCGCCGCGGCACTCACCGCCAGCGCGGCGCTGGCCACGGTCGCGCAGGCGCGTGACCTCACCGTCGTGTCGTGGGGCGGCGCGTATCAGGATGCCCAGAAGAAGGTCTATTTCGAGCCGTTCAAGAAAGCGGCCGGTGTGCCCATGAACGACGAGTCCTGGGACGGCGGAGTCGGCGTGCTGCGCGCCAAGGTGCAGGGTGGCGCCGCCACCTGGGACGTCGTCCAGGTCGAGAGCGACGAACTGGCGGTCGGCTGCGAAGAAGGCCTGTTCGAGAAGCTGGATTATTCGAAGATCGGCGGCGAGGCCGCCTATATCCCACCGTCGGTCAACGCTTGCGGCGTTGGCGCCATCCTCTACGATTTCGTTCTCGGCTACGACAAGGACAAGCTCAAGGAGGCCCCGAAGGGCTGGGCCGACTTCTTCGACACCAAAAAGATCCCGGGCAAGCGTGCCTTGCGTCAGGGACCGAAGACCACGCTCGAGATCGCCCTCATGGCCGACGGCGTCGCGCCAAAGGACGTCTACAAGGTGCTGGCGACCGACGAAGGCGTCGAGCGCGCGTTCAAGAAGCTGGACACCATCAAGGGCGACATCGTCTGGTGGAAGGCCGGCGCTCAGCCGCCGCAATTGCTCGCCTCGGGCGAGGTGGCGATGACCTCGGTCTACAATGGCCGCATCGACACCGCGAACAAGAACGAGAAGAAGAATTTCGGCATGGTGTGGGACGGAGCCCTCTTCACCCTCGACACCTGGGTGATCCTGAAAGGTAGCCCGAACAAGGACGCGGCCTACAAGTTCCTGGACTTCGCGGGCAAGGCGGAGAACCAATCGAAACTGTCGGAGAACATTGCTTATGGCACCTCGAACAAGGACGCAGCCGCCCTGCTCGCGCCTGCCGTTCTGAAGGACCTGCCGACAGCGCCCGACAACATCAAGAATGCGGTCGAGATCAACGTTGCCTTCTGGCTCGAGAACATCGACCGCCTGACCGAGCGCTTCAACAAATGGGCCGCGAAGTAGCGCGCTCCGCAGGGCTCGACCGAAGGTAACACCAATGACGGATGCGCTCTTGATCGGCGCCGATGCGTCGACCGAGGTGCCGCTCAAGCGCCGATTGCGGCGGGCGGAGCGAGCACGCCAGGTCAAAGCATTGGCGCTGGTTCTGCCGCTTCTCGTCTTCCTGCTCTTCACCTTCGCTGGGCCCATCGCCGGCATGCTGTGGCGTGCCGTCGATGACCGGGAGGTGCGTCTGGTTCTGCCTCAGACCATCGCGGCTCTCGCCAGTTGGGACGGCAGGAATCTGCCGGACGAAAAGGCCTACGCGGCGCTGGCGGGCGACATCCTGGCCGCGCGCGCTTCCGGAACGATCGCGATCGCGGCCAAGCGGCTCAACTACGCCCAGAACGGCTTTCGCACGATCCTGACCAGCACCGCACGCAATCTGAAGACCGTGCCCGAGCCCGGCACGGCGAAGGAGACGCTGGGCAAGATCAACCCGGCCTGGCGCGAGCGCGCCACCTGGACCACGATCAAGGACGCCAGCGGTCCCATAACCGGCTTCTATCTTTTGTCGGCGCTCGATCTGACGCGGAACGCAGACGGCGCGATTATCGCAGCCCCGCCGGATCAGGCCATCTACCGCGACGTTTTCGCCCGCACCTTCATCATCAGCTTCAGCGTCACGGTACTCTGCCTGATCCTCGGCTTCCCGGTCGCTTACTTGCTGGCCGCGCTGCCGCCCGGCCGGTCGAACCTGCTGATGATCTTCGTCCTGCTGCCGTTCTGGACATCGCTGCTGGTCCGCACCTGCGCCTGGATCGTTCTGTTGCAGAGCAAAGGCGTCGTGAACGACAGCCTGCTCTGGCTTGGCATCATCGATGCGCCGTTGCGCCTGATCTACAATCGCTTCGGTGTCTGCGTGGCCATGACCCACGTTCTCCTGCCGTTCATGATCCTGCCGCTGTACAGCAGCATGAAGGCGATCTCACCGGCTTACATGCGTGCCGCCGCCTCGCTCGGTGCGCCACCCCTCACCGCCTTCCTGCGGATCTACCTGCCTCAGACGCTGCCCGGCATCGGCGCGGGAAGCCTGCTCGTCTTCATCCTGGCGCTCGGCTATTACATCACGCCAGCACTCGTCGGCGGCGCCGCCGACCAGATGATCAGCTACTTCATCGCGCTCTACACGACCGAGACCGCCAATTGGGGCCTTGCGTCGGCACTGGGTGCGGTGCTGCTGCTCGCCACTGTTCTGCTCGCGCTCGTTTACGGAAAGCTGGTGCAGGGACAGCAGGTGACGGGAGGGATGAAGAATTGAGCGACAATTCCTCCATCCGCACGCCGAGCCAGCGCATCGCGTGGACCGCGACCATCGTGATCTCCACGCTGGTGTTCATCTTCCTGATCGCGCCGATCCTCGCGATCATGCCGCTGTCCTTCAGCTCGGGCTCGTACCTCACCTATCCGCTGCCGGGCCTCTCGCTCCGCTGGTACGACGACTTCGTCAATTCGCCGCGCTGGATGAATTCGCTGAAGAACAGCATGATCATCGGTGTGGCATCGACCCTGCTGTCGATGATGCTTGGCACGCTGGCGGCGCTGGGGCTGGCGCAGTGGAAGAGCCGGTTCAAGCCGCTCGTGCTGGCCTTCGTGCTGTCGCCGGTTGTCGTGCCCGGGGTCATCACCGCAGTCGGTCTGTATTTCTTCTTCGCGCCGATCGGGCTGACCGGCAGTTATCTCGGCTTGATTCTGGCCCACACCGCGCTGGCGACGCCCTTCGTGGTGATCACGGTCGGTGCAACGCTGCAGAGCTTCGACACCAATCTGGCCCGCGCCGCCGCCTCGCTCGGTGCTTCGCCGCTTGAGGCGTTCCGCCGCGTGATCCTGCCGCTGATCCTGCCCGGCGTGGCGTCGGGGGCCCTGTTCGCCTTCGCGACGAGCTTCGATGAGGTGGTGATCGTGCTGTTCATGGCAGGTCCGGAGCAGCGCACCCTGCCGCGCGAGATGTTCAGCGGCATCCGCGAGAACATCAGCCCGACCATCACGGCAGCGGCGGTGATCCTGACGACGGTCTCGGTCATCCTGCTCGCCACACTGGAAGGCCTGCGCCGGCGCAATGAACGGCTGAGGGGCAGCGCGTGACTTTCTTCCTTCTCCCCTTGCGGGAGAAGGTGGCGCGAAGCGCCGGATGAGGGGTTGCTTCAGCGAGTTCAAATGCATGAGATGTACGCGCGGAGAGAACCCCTCACCCGTCTCGCCGCTTCGCGGCTAGCCACCCTCTCCCGCAAGGGGAGAGGGGCAAAAACACCGCAGCGCCCTGCTTATTTCTCAACCCTCCTCGCGCATTCCGGGCTTTGCTCCCGCGACCGATTGTCGTTAGAACGGTCCCCGCAACAAAACCCCAAACAACAATGCTGAGGGAGAAAAACAAATGCAAAAACTCATCGCCGCGATCGCGGCCGGCCTCGCTCTCGCCGCCACGTCAGGCGCCGCGCAGGCGCAGATTTCCGACGACGTCGTCAAGATCGGCGTGCTCACGGACATGTCGAGCCTCTATGCGGACGCGACCGGCAAGGGCTCGCTCGCCGCCGTCGAGATGGCGGTCGCCGATTACGGCGCCAAGGTCGCGGGCAAGCCTGTCGCAGTGGTCTCCGCCGACCACCAGAACAAGCCCGACGTCGGCGTCAACATCGCCCGCAACTGGTACGACAACGACAAGGTCGACGCGATCTTCGACGTGCCAACCTCGTCGGTGGCGCTGCCGATCTCGGCGCTGACGCGCGAGAAGAACAAGATCCACATCAATTCCGGCGGCGGCTCGTCCGATATCACGGGCGTCGCCTGCTCGCCCAACACGGTGCACTGGACCTACGACACCTATGCGCTGTCGAACGTCGCCGGCAAGGCGATGGTCAAGCGCGGCGAGGACACCTGGTTCTTCGTCACCGCCGACTACGCCTTCGGCATGGCGCTGCAGCGCGACGCCGCCAACGTGGTCAAGGAGAGCGGCGGCAAGGTGCTCGGCGAGGTCCGGCATCCGCTCAACTCGTCGGACTTCTCCTCCTTCCTGCTCCAGGCCCAGGCCTCCAAAGCCAAGGTGGTCGCGCTGGCCAATGCCGGCGGCGACACTACCAATGCGCTGAAACAGGCGGCCGAGTTCGGCCTGACGCAGGGCGGCCAGAAGATGATCGCCTTGCTCATGGAGATCACCGACGTTCATTCGCTCGGCATCAAGTCGACGCAAGGCCTGATCATCACCGATGCGTTCTACTGGGACACCAACGAGGAGACGCGCGCCTTCTCCAAGCGCTTCAACGAGAAGGTCGGCCACATGCCGACCATGATCCAGGCGGGGCTCTATTCGGCGACCATGCACTATCTGAAGGCGATCGACGCCATCAAGACCGACGAGGCACCGAAAGTGATGGAGCAGATGCGCAAGACGCCGGTCAACGACTTCTTCGCCAAGAACGGCAAGATCCGCATCGACGGCCGCATGGTCCACGACATGTATCTGTTCGAGGTCAAGAAGCCCGAGGAATCCAAGGGCGAGTGGGACCTCTACAAGCTGATCGCCACCGTGCCCGGCGACGAGGCCTTCCGCCCGCTCGACAAGGGCGGCTGCCCGCTGGTGAAGGGGAACTAGGGATACTCTCGATCGTTGCGAGCGACTTGTCCGGCGTGCTCGAAGAGCGAAGCCGGAAGCGAAGCAATCCAGAAGTGCATCCGCGGTGACAGCCTGGATTGCTTCGTCGCAAGAGCTCCTCGCAATGACGGAGGCGAAAAAAGACACGACAGCGCGCCCCGCAAAAACGGGGGCGCGTAGGTTTTCAGTTAAGAGCCGCGGTTAAACCAGGAATTTTAAAACCGCCTGTTGTTAAGGAAGTGCTTGGGGGGATTGAAAAA
>NZ_JBVVPS010000011.1:107851-140733 GCF_055811355.1 Bradyrhizobium sp. WSM4873
TGCATCGCGTTACCCAAAAAAACCACTACCCCCCCCGGGGTCCCCCGCTTTTTTTTTTCCCCCCCCCCCCCCCCCCACCCCCCCCCCCAAAAAAAACCCCCCCCCCCCCCCCCCCCAAACCGGGGGCCCGCTTCGTTTAGCAGTTCAGAGCCGCGTTACTCCGAGTACTTGAACTCCGGCATGTTCTTCAGCTCGTCCTTGCTGGCATTGAACACGGCGTGGTCCGGATACCATTTCGACGAGGACGTGGCCGTCGTCGCAGGCTTGTTGTCGGTGCCGGTCGCGGCACCCGTCGTGGTGGTCGCCGCCGGCCGGTTGGCTGCGCTGTTCGGGTTGTTTCCGGCAGTACCGGTGTAGGCCACCGCCTCGTTGACGAACTTCAGCTTCTCATAGGGCACCGCGACCAGATGCTCGCCCAGGCCGAGGAAGCCGCCGACGCCGATCACGGCGATCTTGATGTTGCCGCTCTTGTCCATCAACAGATCGTTGATCGAGCCGATGTTCTCGTTGGCGTCGTTATAGACCTTGATGCCGTCCATCTTGGACGTACGCCACTGTCCCGATGCGGTCGTGGTGGTCGTCGAGGCGGCGGCAGCCGGCGCCTTGTCGGTGGTGGCGGTCGGATTTTGCGCGAACGCAACGGTTGCGAGCAGTGCGGTACCGGCGAGACCGGCCGCGATCGATTTCATCAACATATTGTCCTCTCCTTCAGCAGAAAACTCGTGCGGAGAAAACAGCTCGGATCAGTCCCAGTTCCGCGCGTGCTGCAATTTCGTCGCGTGCTGCGCGAGCATCGGAGCCGTGTGCGATTGTTCCTAAGTCACTCAGGAACATTTTGCAGCGCACTGTTCCTCGCCGACGATCGTGCGTCCTGGGTGAAGCACGACCGCAGCGAGGAACGCGCTGATCTCCGTCGCGCAGGTCAGCTCTTGTAATCGATCAGAAGCGCGGCGAAGTCCGAGCCGCCGGATGAGCTGCCGTTGGCGCCGTAAGACGACGATGACGATTGCGACTGCTGCAGTGCCTGGAGAAACTGCTTGAGTATTTCGGCCGTGGTGGAGACGGTCGACGTGCTGCTGGTCGCGTCCGTCGACGACGAATCCGATGAGCTGTCGTCCGGCGGCGGGCCTGGCGGGGGACCGCCCGCACCACCGGGGCCGCCGGCGCCATTGGCGAAGGCGGACTGGAATACGTTCTTCAGCTCGTCGGCCTGGTCTGACGTCAGCGTCCCGTTCGACACCTCGTTGGTGATGAGATCGTCGATCTTCGACTTGATGTCGTCCTTGGAAGGACGCGCGCCGCTCGACTGATCGCTCGACCGGCCCCGCTGAAGCGCCGTGTCGATGTCGGTCAGCGCCGTCGAAAGCGCCGACTGGTCCGACGACGAGACCGTGCCGGCGGACACGTCCGATTGCAATTCCTGCTGCAGCCGCTGCAACGGCGACTGGTGGTGACCGGCGGAGGCCGCCGAAATCGAGGTCATGATGGCTCCGTGAGTTCTGCGGGGGTTTCGTAGCCGACCACGCCACGGTATGGTTAGCGCGCTTAACGAGACCTTGCCGCTTCCCTGCCCGGTGATGTCCTGCTGTTGCGGCATGGGCCATGGAAACAATCTGAAACAAATCTCCTCGCCATTTGGCCCGAATCTTGGACAAACAAAGCGCATGGCCCTTCCCAATCCCAACATCCTTGTCGTCGAAGACGACCGTGAAACCCGGACGTTGATTGCGAAATACCTGCGCAACAACGCCTGCAACGTCACCGCCGTGAGCGACGGCCGCGAGATGTCGCGCGCGATGGCCGATCATCGCGTCGACCTCATCATCCTCGACGTCATGCTGCCGGGCGAGGACGGCCTCAGCCTGTGCCGCAAGCTGCGCGCGGAAGGACAGACGCCGATCATCATGCTGACCGCACGCGGCGAGGACGTCGACCGCATCGTCGGCCTGGAGATGGGCGCGGACGACTATCTGCCGAAACCGTTCAACCCGCGCGAGCTGCTCGCCCGCATCAACGCGGTGCTGCGCCGCCAGGCGGCCGCGCAGGCGGCAAGCTCGATCGAAGGCGCGAGCACGCTCGCCTTCGAGGGCTGGCGCATCGATCTGCGCCTGCGCGAGCTGCGCAATCCCGAGGGCGCGCGCGTCGCGGTGACCAGCGCCGAGTTCGATTTGCTGCGGACGTTCTGCGAGCGTCCCGGCCGCGTGCTGTCGCGCGACAGCCTGCTCGACCTCACCCAAGGGCGCAGCACCGGCTCGTTCGAGCGTTCGATCGACGTGCTGGTCAGCCGCATCCGCCGCAAGATCGAGCCCAATCCGGGCGATCCGACCATGATCAAGACGGTGCGCTCCGGCGGCTATCTGTTCACGCCGAGAACCGAAGTGGTGAGAACGGAAGCGGCAAACACGGAAACGACAAGCGCGGAAGCGGTCGCGGCAGTCTTGAGCATCTGACATGCGGCTTTTGGGATTTTTCCATCTCAGGAGCATCAGCGGCCAGATCGCTGCGCTCGTCGTGGTGTCGATCGTCGCGCTTCATCTGGTCATCACGGCGGGTTTTCTGATCACGCGGCCGGATCGCGCGGCGGCGCCGCCCGACAGCGAGCATGAGCTCGCCAATGCCGCGCTGCTGCTGTCCGCGGCCGACGCGAGCGAGCGGCCGCGCCTGCTCGCCGACATCGCGCGCGCCTTTCCGGATCTGCGGCTCGAAGCGATCGCGCCCGGCTCCGTGACGGCCATCGCCGACGGCCCCCATATGCACGGGATGCGCCGCCATCTCGGTGAGGGCTACAAGGTCGTCACGCTGCCGCCGAACGGCGGTTCGTCGCGGATCGGCATTCAGCTGCCCGACGGCACGACAGTCGCGGGCCATGTTGAACGGGGGCGGCCGGGCTGGTTCTGGGGCAATCCCTGGATATCGACGCTGCTATCTGCCGTGATCAGCGTGACGTTGCTCGGCGTATGGGCTGCGCACGCGCTCGCCGCGCCGCTGTCTTCGTTTGCAAAGGCGGCCGAGAATTTCAGCCTGGACGGGACGGCCGATCCACTTCCCGAGCGCGGCCCGGAAGAGATCCGCTCGGTAGCGCGCGCGCTCAACCGCATGCACGAGCGGATCGCGCGGCTGATGTCGGACCGCACGCGGATGCTTGCCGCGATCAGCCACGATCTGCGCACGCCGATCACGCGGCTGCGCCTGCGCGCCGAGTTCGTCGAGGACGAAGGCAACCGCAAGCGCATGCTGATCGATCTCGACCAGATGCGCGCGATGCTGGAATCCGTTTTGTCGCTGTTGCGCAACGACCGCCAGATCGAGGCGGTGACGCTGGTCGACATCGCGAGCACGCTGCAGCTCATCGCCGACCAGTTCGGCGACATGGGCCACGTCGTGCGCTATGATGGCCCGCTATCTGCGACCGCCGCGGCGCGGCCCGACGATCTGCATCGCGGCGTCACCAACCTCGTCGAGAACGCGGTGCGCTTCGGTGCCGAGGTGACGATCCGGCTCGACATCTCAGGCACCAGGCTCGTCATCGACGTCGAGGACGATGGTCCCGGCATTTCGGATGCCCGTAAGCAGGAGATGCTGGAGCCGTTCGTCCGCGGCGACGATGCGCGCACCATGGACGAGTCCACCGGCTTCGGCCTCGGTCTGTCGATCGCGCGCGCGATCGCCCTCGCCCATGGCGGCGAGCTGTCGCTGCACGACCGGGAGCCGCATGGGCTGATCGTGCGGATGCAATTGCCGATCTGGCAGCAGCCGCGGCTTGCGGCTTAACTTCAGGCCGCGAGGGGCGGATGCGCGATGGGCATATCGTCGAAGATCGCCACCGCCTCGAAGCGATAATTGCAGGCGTGGCACGTCCAGAGATAGGAGACGCGCCCTTCGCCCGGCTCGATCCAGTCGGGCGTAGGGATCAGCGTGCCGCATTGGGCACAGGGGTTGTTTCTGGGCAAATCGTGTTCTGACATGTCGCCGCTGTGGGCTTTGACCATGGTTGATTTTGTCATGGCACCTCTCCCGATTCGCTGGCCGTGACATACTCGCTTTCGTGCGCCGGTGCGAATAGACAGGCCTGCTGTCGCGAGTTGTCCGCCTGAAGGAACTCTGGCGCCAGCATTGAGTCGTCACTGCGGCTCCGCCGCGAAAAAATTAACGGCGGCGTTTGGTCACATCATTGCCGCGTTCGGGAGGCCTAAACGGCAGCCGGGCGCTGGCCTTCACTCGGTCTCAGGGACCTCCGGGATATCTGATGAAAATTTTACATGTCGCCGCGCTGCTCGCGGCCGGACTGACGTTGCCGCAGGCCGCATTCGCAGGCCAAGCGGAGTACGCCGACATGGTCGCCGCCCATGCCCGCGCCAACGGTGTGCCGGAGGCGCTGGTGCATCGCGTCATCATGCGCGAAAGCCGCTATCAGCCCGGCCTGGTCGGCCATGGCGGCACCATCGGGCTGATGCAGATCAAGCTCGCGACCGCCCGCGGGGTCGGCTACACCGGCGACGCCGCCGGCCTGCGCGATCCCAACACCAACCTCACCTATGCCGTGAAATATCTCGCCGGCGCCTATCGCGCCGCCAATGGCGATCACACCCGGGCCGTTCGTTATTTCGCCGGCGGCTATTACTACGCCGCAAAGCGGCAGCGGCAGGAGGCCGTGCAGGTCGCCAATATGGGCGAGGCCAATGTGGGCGCCCCCTGGCTCGAGCCGAACGGCAATCCGCAGCCGATGTTCGGCACCGCCCCGCACCGCAAGCTCGCCCAGCGCGTCCGCAACGCCCGGGCACAGGCGCCCAAGTAAACGCCCAGGTAAGCGCGGTTCCCGCCAAGCGCGTTGACCACCCAGCCCTGCTGGCATACATTAGAGCCGTTCCGAGGGGTGCTCCGAGGAGGAGCTGAGATACCGCTAAATGGGCAAATCCGCCCAGGACCGCGGTGACCCTTTGAACCTGATCCGGGTCATGCCGGCGAAGGGACAGGGATGTTGCAGACGACCAAGCGATCGGATTCCCCGGTATCCATCATCGGCGCAGGCATTGCTGGCGCCTGGCAGGCCTTGCTGTTCGCGCAGGCCGGCCACGCCGTCACCCTGCACGAGCGCGGTGACGCCGACATGACCGATGCCACCAGCCATTGGGCCGGCGGCATGCTCGCGCCCTATTGCGAGGCGGAAGTTTCCGAACCGATCATCTCCAGGCTCGGCCTGCGCTCGCTCGACATCTGGCGGCGCGAGCTGCCCGACACGCCCTTCAACGGCTCGCTGGTCGTCGCCCATCCGCGCGAGCGCAACGATTTCGAGCGCTTTGCCCGGATGACCGAAGGCCATCGCCGGCTCGATGCCGCCGGCCTTGCCGAGCTCGAGCCGTCGCTCGAAGGCCGCTTCCGCGATGCGCTGTTCTTCCCGACCGAGGGCCATGTCGAGCCGCGCCGCGTGCTGCCGAAACTGCACGAGCGCATCCGCGCCGCGGGCGGCACCATCAAATTCGACAGCGACGTCGCCGCGGCCGAACTCGCAAAACTTGATCCCAAAGGCATCGTGATCGACTGCCGCGGCCTTGCTGCGCGCGACGAGCAGCCGGAGCTTCGCGGCGTCAAAGGCGAGATGATCCTGATCGAGACCGCCGAGGTGCAGCTCGCGCGCCCGGTGCGGCTGATCCATCCGCGCTGGCCGCTCTATGTGATCCCGCGCGAGGACAATCTGTTCATGCTGGGCGCGACCTCGATCGAGGCCGAGGACACCGGCGTCAGCGTGCGCTCGGCGCTGGAGCTGTTGGGCGCGGCCTATGCCGTCCATCCCGCCTTCGGCGAGGCCCGCATCGTCGAATTCGGCTCCGGCCTGCGCCCTGCTTTTCCCGATAATCTGCCGCGCATCGGCATCCGCGGCAACACGATCAGCGTGAACGGCCTCTACCGCCACGGCTTCCTGATCGCGCCGGCCCTGGCCGAGCTGACGCTCGGCTTTGTCGAGCGCGGCCAGATCGACAATGAGGTGATGCAATGCGCGTAGTCGTTAACGGCGAGCAGCGCGAGGTAAGCTCGGCCAGCGTGGACGCGCTGCTCGCCGAGCTCGATTACGAGGGCACCCATTTCGCCATCGCGCTCAACTACGACGTCGTGCCGAAAAGCCGCTGGGCCGAAACCGCGCTGAAGGCCGGCGACGAAATCGAGATCATCACACCGCGGCAGGGAGGGTGATGTGAACGACGCTGTCGCCTTTCTTCACCTCGCCCCGCTTGCGGGGAGAGGTCTAAATTCGCGCAAGCGCGAATTTCGGGTGAGGGGGACTCTCCGCGAGTCCGACTCCCACCTCCATTGCGGATACAGCCCCTCACCCCAACCCTCTCCCCGCGAAGAGCGGGGCGAGGGAGCAGACCGCAAATCGCGGAGACACTGATGATGGTCAATTTCTACGGCAAATCCTTCCCCTCCCGCCTCCTCATCGGCAGCGCGCTCTATCCCTCGCCTGCGATCATGCAGTCGGTGATCCGGGCCTCGGGCTCGAACATCGTCACGGTGTCGCTGCGACGAGAATCCGCCGGCGGCAAGACCGGGGACGCGTTCTGGAATCTGATCCGCGAGCTCGACGTCACCGTGCTGCCGAACACCGCCGGCTGCCGCAGCGTGCGCGAGGCGGTGACGACGGCCAAGCTCGCACGCGAATTGTTCGGCACGAGCTGGATCAAGCTCGAAGTCATCGCCGACAACGACACGCTGCAGCCCGATGTGGTGGGTCTCGTGGAAGCAGCAAGCCTCCTGATCAAGGACGGCTTTGAAGTGTTCCCCTATTGCACCGAGGATCTCTCGGTCGCCAACCGCCTGGTCGATGCCGGCTGCAAGGTGGTGATGCCGTGGGCGGCGCCCATCGGCAGCGCAAAAGGCATCACCAACCGCGACGCGCTCAAGCTGATGCGCGAGCGGCTGCCCGATATCACGCTGGTGGTCGACGCCGGCATCGGTGCGCCGTCGCACGCGACGCAGGCGCTCGAGCTCGGCTACGACGCCGTGCTGCTCAACACGGCCATCGCAAAAGCCGCCGATCCCGTCGCCATGGCCAACGCCTTCCGCCTCGGGATCGAGGCCGGCCGCACCGCTTACGAAGCCGGGTTGATGAACGCCCGCGACTTCGCCTCCCCTTCCACCCCTGTCGTTGGGACACCTTTTTGGCATGCCGTATCCTGATCGCTTTTATCCCGTCGTCGACAGCCTCAGTTGGGTCGAGCGCCTGACCAGGCTCGGCGTCGGCACCATTCAGCTGCGCGCAAAAGATCTCGACGATTCGCAATCGCTGCAGATGGTCACCGATGCGCTGGCGATCACCGCGGGCACGCCGGCCAAGCTGGTCGTCAACGACTATTGGCGCGCGGCGATCGTCGCCGGCGCGAAATACCTGCATCTTGGCCAGGAGGACTTGGCCGACGCGGACCTCGCGGCCATCCGCGAGGCCGGCTTGTCACTCGGCGTCTCCACCCATGACGATGCGGAGCTGGACATCGCGCTCGCCGCCGAGCCCGATTACGTCGCGCTGGGTCCGATCTTCTTCACCACGCTCAAATCGATGCGCTTCGAGCCGCAGGGCATTCCGAAGATCACGGAATGGAAGAAGCGCATCGGCCCCATCCCGCTGGTCGCGATCGGCGGCATCAAGTTCGAGCACGCGGCGGAGATTTTTGCGGCAGGCGCGGATTCCATCGCCGTCGTCAGCGACGTCACCCAGAATGCCGACCCGGATGCGCGGGTGCGGCAATGGCTCGGCCTGGCGAAGGAGGCCGCGTGATGCTTCACCTCCCAGGCCATCCACACACTCCGCCGTCATCGCCCGGCTTGACCGGGCGATCCAGTACGCCGCGGCTTCTCGGCTTGAGCCGCACTGCCTCGGAGTACTGGATCCCCGCTTTCGCGGGGATGACAGCCGATTTGTCTCTCGCGCAGCGACGCCAACGAACTGAATCAAGGAGGATCCCATGAACATCCGCTCCAATCCCGACAAGACCGTCCCCGCCGTCACCACCGGCCCGCTGCCCTCGTCGCGAAAAATCTTCGCCTCGCCCGACGCCGCGCCTGATCTGCGCGTGCCCCTGCGCGAGATCATCCTGTCCGAGGGCGCCGGCGAGCCGAACCTGCCGGTGTACGACACCTCCGGCCCCTACACCGACCCGAGCGTGACCATCGACGTCAACGCCGGTCTGGCGCGCGGCCGCAAGGCCTGGGTGCTGGAGCGCGGCGGCGTCGAGGAATATCAGGGCCGCCAGATCAAGCCGGAGGACAATGGCAGCGTCTCCACCGACAAGGCCGCGCGCGCCTTCTCGGCCTATCACCAGCCGCTGCGCGGCCTCGACGGCCACAAGATCACCCAGCTCGAATTCGCCCGCGCCGGCATCATCACCAAGGAGATGATCTACGTCGCGGCGCGCGAAAATCTCGGCCGCAAAGAGCAGCTCGAGCGCGCGGAAGCAGCCCTTGCCGACGGCGAAAGCTTCGGCGCGGAAGTCCCCGCCTTCATCACCCCGGAGTTCGTCCGCTCCGAGATCGCGCGCGGCCGCGCCATCATCCCCTGCAACATCAATCACAGCGAACTCGAGCCGATGATCATCGGCCGCAACTTCCTGACCAAGATCAACGCCAATATCGGCAACTCGGCGGTGACGTCCTCGGTCGAGGAAGAGGTCGAGAAGATGGTGTGGGCGATCCGCTGGGGCGCCGATACCGTGATGGACCTGTCGACGGGCCGCAACATCCACACCACCCGCGAATGGATTTTGCGCAACGCGCCGGTGCCGATCGGCACCGTTCCGATTTATCAGGCGCTGGAGAAGTGCGACGGCGACCCGGTCAAGCTGACCTGGGAGCTCTACAAGGACACGCTGATCGAGCAGTGCGAGCAGGGCGTCGATTATTTCACCATCCACGCCGGCGTGCGCCTGCAATACATCCACCTCACCGCCAACCGCGTCACCGGCATCGTCAGCCGCGGCGGCTCGATCATGGCGAAGTGGTGCCTGGCGCATCACAAGGAAAGCTTCCTCTACACCCATTTCGACGAGATCTGCGACCTCATGCGCAAGTATGACGTCTCGTTCTCGCTCGGCGACGGCCTGCGTCCGGGCTCGATCGCCGACGCCAACGACCGCGCGCAGTTCGCCGAGCTGGAGACGCTCGGAGAGCTGACCAAGATCGCGTGGGACAAGGGCTGCCAGGTCATGATCGAAGGCCCCGGCCACGTGCCGATGCACAAGATCAAGATCAACATGGACAAGCAGCTCAAGGAATGCGGCGAAGCGCCGTTCTACACCCTCGGGCCCCTGACCACCGACATCGCGCCGGGCTACGACCACATCACCTCGGGCATCGGTGCGGCCATGATCGGCTGGTTCGGCTGCGCCATGCTCTGCTACGTCACCCCGAAGGAGCATCTCGGCCTGCCCGATCGCAACGACGTCAAGGTCGGCGTCATCACCTACAAGATCGCCGCCCACGCCTCCGATCTCGCCAAAGGCCACCCGGCAGCCCAGCTGCGCGACGACGCGCTCTCCCGCGCCCGCTTCGACTTCCGCTGGAGCGACCAGTTCAACCTCGGCCTCGACCCCGACACCGCGAAGAACTTCCACGACGAGACCCTGCCGAAGGAAGCCCACAAGGTCGCCCATTTCTGCTCGATGTGCGGGCCCAAGTTCTGCTCGATGAAGATCACGCAGGACGTGCGCGACTATGCGGCGACGCTGAATGACCCGAACGGCGTGGGGATGTCGATGAGCGGCACCGCCGAGGACGGCATGAAGCAGATGAGCGCGAAGTTCAAGGAGATGGGCTCAAGCGTGTATCTGGATGCGGAGAAGGTGAAGGAGAGCAATCGGGTGCTTTCATAGCGGTCCGCTTTCCAGTAGAGTGAGTAGCGCTGCGGCTACGAGGGCGGACCGTTGGACGCATATCTGCAGATTGCCAATTCGGTCTTGGAGGCTGAGCGACGGCCGCTCAGCCCCAGGACGATATTGACTGCAGCCTATCATCTAGGAATGGTCCCTCAGCACCTGCACGGGAAGACTCAGCACAAAACGTTGCAGGCTAGAATTTCCGAAGACATAGTCGCTCGCCGAGAGAGCAGTCTGTTCTACCGCACCGAACCTGGAAAATTCTTCCTACGACGCTTTCTTGCTGACCAAAGCGTCCCTGAGGAGTTTCGGACTGTTTTTCCCACCAGACGCCGTATACGCGAGTTGGTGCGAGGACCTGCGTTAGCAGTTGAGCATCAACATCTCAGTCAAATCGCTGCGCGAGACGTACCCATTGGCTGGAAGAAGGTCTTGGGGCTTCTTAATGCAGACTGCTTTCGCTATGGCGACCCACGCAAGAAGGACGAAGGTCTCGTATTCATTCGTTCGTTCGTTTCCGTTTTTCGAGAACATGAGGTTCTAAGCTATCGGGCTGGGCGATATCGGGAAGATCGCGACAGCTTTTTGCTGCGGCGCTCAATTGGGTTCTCAACCTTCGTCCAATTAGACGACCGCACCCTATTCAATTTCAGGGATTTCGGTATCATAGAATCTGGAGTTCGCGCTGCCCAAATCGATCTAGACATCCCAAACCCCATTCCGGCCGAACCTCTAAAAGGTAGGCTAGGTTACTTTATCTGGCCTTCCAAAGTGGAAGGCCCATCCGAACTTTTGGCCGTTATCGACTTCGAGTGTCCAAAGTGGTTTGAGCCTACGAGGCGACGCTTGGCACTGAATGACCTTGCTTGGCTTGACACGTCGAGGCCTGTAAATGACATTGACGATTTCGACCCATGGTCGAAACTAGTACTACTTGCTCGTTTTGGTTCACACAGTCATTTGGGCAACGCGCTTGGGTCGCATTCTCCGGGTTATAGACAAGCTAAACGTCGAATATCTCAAGTCTCAGATTGAGTCTGGAGACGGCGCTCGGACGAAAAGGGCGCTTCAGCAGCTTTGCAAAAATTATCGAGAAGGTTATCGCGCTGGTCCGAGCGACTTAATCGGGCTTGAACAATCAATCGTAGGGCTACTTTACACGCAGGCCAGCGATGAAAAGGTCAGACGCTGGGCGTTAAATGCGCTGGCCAGATTAGGCCGCGAGCCGAATTGCATGGAGGCCATCACTTACGTTCTGAAGCAATACAGCAACGAGCCTCAAACTAGTGCCGCAGCAATAGCGGCAATCTATAGAATGAGCCGTAAAGCGTCAGCGATATTGAAAAAGCTGAGCTTCGATGAGCAAATGGTGACCCTGGCTGCACTGCAACATGTTGACGCCAACAAGCTAGACCTCTCGTCCTTACCGATCAACATCGAGACCGCGTCGCCCGATCTTCTAAAGTTAGCACTGGTCGTTGTCGGATTGGATCGCGCGCCACAGAATATGATGCATCCTCGTCTCAGAAATGCAGAGCTTGTTAAGGCGCTTGGTGGCCACCATGACAACATCGTCTCACAATACACTGTTTGGGCAATCACTGAAAATCCATCACTCTCCTTGGCCGACATTGGAGTAGACTTCAAATTAGTCGAAGACCAACCCGCCAATGTAAGAGCGTGGATCTTTCGTCTCATCGCGATGACGCCGGAAGATGCGGAGCGAAACTTCGAGTATCTCGAGCTTGGAATGAGGGATCCAGATGCAGAGGCCCGCTCAGGATTAGCTTTAGGTCTGAAGGACACTTTCTTTGATGGTCTGGATGCTATCGTACTCGATTGGTTTATGGGAGAAGCGGAGGCGGAAGTGAGACAGTATCTACTCGATCACATGATCCGTCACGCAGGAGACAGCGCCAGCTATCAAAGTATGGCCTTGGAGATCTACGAGAAGGAGCCGACGGGCTCGGCGCTTCGCAACAGAATGGAGGTCAGTGCATCAGGCAGCGAGATGTACGCGAAATTCAAACGGATGGACAGTTCGTTAGATCTATTTAGAGGAGCGACCTTCGTGACAAATAACACCTTCAATGTATCAGGTGGAATTCAGGGCGGCGCAGTTTCTTTAGGAGGCGACGCAACGAACGTCGGCTCCACCTCGATTAACTACAATCCGCAGATCTTAGCAGCAGTTCAGTCTGAACTTGCAAAAGCTGAAAGGGAAATACACGAACTTCCAATAGAGAAGGACACCAAGGAGAAGGCTCTTCAGGCGATAGCTGACGCAAAGACTGATCCATCGCCAACAAAGCTGGAAAGGGCGGTTACGACGCTCCAGGAAACAGACACGATCGCATCAAAGCTGGTAAGCGCTGGCACATCATTAGCTACGATAGGAATGACGATCGCAAAGCTTATTGGGCTTGCGTAGCAAAGTCTGAACTGATTGGCCGACGCCCTCCCCGACCAGCTCCGCCCCAACCTCCGCCTCGTCTTCGTCGGCACCGCCGCCAGCACGCGTTCGGCCGAGCTTGGGCACTACTACGCCCACCCCGGCAACCGCTTCTGGCGCGCGATCCATGAGGCCGGCATCACGCCGCGGCGCTATCAGCCCGGCGAGTTCGCCGCGCTGCTGGAGCTCGGGATCGGCTTCACCGATCTCTGCAAGTCGGGCGCCGGGATGGATCACCAGATTGCGCCTGAGACGATCGACGTGCCGGGGTTCAGAGCCAAGATCGAGAAATTTCGCCCAAGGACGATTGCGTTCACGAGCAAGAAGGCTGCGAGCTTGTTTTACGGCAGGCCGTCGGCCGCGATTGCGTTGGGGCGGCAGCCGCGGGAGGAGAGATTGCCCGAAATATTCGTGCTGCCCTCGCCGTCCGGCGCTGCGTCCGGGCATTGGACGCTGGGGCCGTGGCGGGAGTTGGCGAAGTGGATCGCAGGTGGATAGCGGATCGTCGCTCCAGCCTCAGCGTCGTCCCGGCGAAGGCCGGGACCCATAATCACAGGCAAGGGTTTGGTGAAGACTCGGCGTTCGGTACTTCTACCGGCCGCAACCGAGAGATTCCGCGGTATGGGTCCCGGCCTTCGCCGGGACGACACCGTTGCCGTAGATGGGTCTCGCTGCCCATCTACACACTAAAGATCGAAATTGGTCGGCAACATGACCACGTCGCGAATGGTCATGCCGCGCGGCCGCGTCAGCATGAACATCAGGACCTCGGCCACGTCGCTGGCCTCCAGCAGGCTTCCCGAATCCCTGGCTTCCTTCAGCTTCTCGGGCGGCCAGTCCGCCAGCAGGGCGCTGACGACCGGGCCGGGCGAGATCGAGCCGACGCGGACGCCGTGCTTGAAGACCTGGCGCCGCACCGTCTGGACGAAGCAGTTCACCGCCCATTTGGACGACGCATAGACCGGCTCCCATGGCGTTGGAAAATGCGCCGCCAGCGAGCTCGTGACGATGATGTCGCCGGTCCCGCGCGCGATCATGTGCGGCAGCACGTCGTGCACGTTTTTCATCACGACGTTGACATTCAGGTTCAGCATCCGGTCGATCGCCATGGTATCGGCATCGACCAGATCGCCACCGACATACGTCCCCGCATTCGCATGCAGGATGTCGAGCTGACCGGCCTGCTCCAGAACGCGCGGCAGCAGCGTTGCGCAATCCTTTGGATTCAGCAGGTCGACCAGCAGCGGCAGCACGGCGTCGCCGTGCTTGTCGCAGAGCGCCTTCAGCGCGGCCTCGTCGCGGTCGACCATCACCACGCGCGCGCCCGCGGCCAACATCGCCTCGGTGCTGGCCAATCCGATGCCCGACGCGGCCCCGGTCACGGCCGCAACCTTGCCTTCCAATTCTCTCGCCATGGGATCCCATCCTGCTGACGTCACCAGGATGCAGAGTGTAGCGATTTCAGGCGGCGTTGTCGGGGGCAAACCAGCGCCGCGGGATCACAGCAAGCGGCTGTCGCTCTTCTCAATCAAACCGGTACGTCACCCCGAACGTCGCCAGATGCGTCCGCATCGCGACGTCGTAGGTGCTGGCGGACGGATTGCGGCCGGCGTCGGTGGCGGATCTCGCGACAGTAAAGGACGAACTGCCGTAGTCGGCATAGCGGTATTCGGCGCGCGCCAGCCAGTGGCCGAAGAGCGCGGTTTCGATGCCGCCGCCGGCCGTCCACCCTGCTTTTGTGGTCGCCCCCGAGATGATCGCCGGCGTCAACCCGAAAAGGCCGCAGACGACGCTGACGCAGGTCGAGGTCAGCTCATAGTGCTGCCAGGCCACGCCGCCGGTCGCGTAGAGCAGCGTCCGCGGTGTCACGAGATAGCCGAGCCGGCCCCGCAGGCTGGCGTCCCATTTGGTGCGAATCGCCAGGCTCTCGCCGCGAGACTGGGAGTCGGCGAGCGATATGGTGGTGAAGCCTTCGCGCGTGGTGGTGCTGTCGGCAAAGCCAAAATCGCCTTCGAAGCCCGCGGTCCATTGCGGGGCGAACTGCCAGAGATAGCCGGCATAGGGGTTGGCGCGGAACGCGGTGTTGTCCATCGGGCGAATGGTGGCGCGCCGCGTCAGATCCTCGGGGAAGCCGGCACGCGATCCCGACGTCGTGATGAGATCGGTGCGCGTGGCGCGCGCACCCAGGCCCAAGCCCACATACGCGCCGGTCCAGGACGGCAGGATCGCGGCCTCCGCGGCCAGCGGATGCGAACGGCCGCCGATGACGGGCTCGCCGAACTTCCAGGCGAGGCCGACGCTTGCGGAGTGGGTCCGCAAGCTCGCGTCGAAATTGTCGACCGTGAGCGCCGGGCCTGCAGTCGCCGTGCGCGTGAAATTGAACGGCGCCGCGCCGAAATCCGCGTAGCGGTATTCGGCGCGCACGAGCCAGTTGCCCCACAGCGCGGTCTCGATGCCGGCACCTAAAGTCCAGCCGGTCCTGGTCGTGGAATTCGAGATCAAATTGGGTGCCAGGCCGTTGCTGGCACAGCTGGCGCTGACGCAGATCAAGGTGACGTCATAGTGCTGCCAGGCGAGGCCGCCGGTGGCATAGACCAGCGTCGCCGGCGTCAGCAGATAACCGGCGCGGCCGCGTAGGCTCGCGTCCCAACCGGCTTTGACTGAAACGCTGTCGATCCCGAAGGTGGACGAGCCGGCCCAGGGCGAGGCGCGAAACCCGGGAAGTGCCGTGGTCTTGTCCCCGAAGCCGACATCGCCTTCGACGCCGACGACCCAGCTGGGTGCCACCTGCCAGTTGAAGCCGGCATAGGGATCGACGCGAAAGCCGGCACCGTCGAACGGCTGGGTCAGCACAGCGCCGGTCAAGTCACGGGGAACGCCGTCTTGCAGCACTGATGTGGTGGTGAGATCCGCGCTGGTCGATCGAAAGCCGAGGCCCAGCCCGGCGTAGAAGCCGGTCCAGGACGAGGCCGCGAGCGGCGGCGCCTTCGTGTACGGTTTTGGCGCGATGTCGGCGGCCTTCGCCGGTGCTACGAGAGCCAATCCGGCCAAAAGTGCCGTGCCACACCGCAGGGCGGCAATCATTCGGCGGGTCGATGAACGTCGCATGTCGGCCTTGGCTCGCTGCAGGAATGTCGAGCGATTCCATACTGCGAACGGGCGGCGCCTATCGTCCTCCGATCGAAGGAGGCGGCGCACCAGGCGCGAGACTGTTGCAAGGGCGTCACTGCGGCGATACGACTTCAGCGCGAGGAGCGTCCGATGCTGACCCTCTACTCCTATCCAGAGCTGTTCGGCGCCGCCGACAACAACGGCTACGGCCTCAAGGTCTATGCCTTCCTGAAACTCGCTTGCGTACCGTTCGTGCATGAGCATTTGTTCGATGCCTCCGCCGCGCCGCGCGGGCAGCTGCCCTATATCGTGGATGACGGCGAGACGATCGGCGACAGCGAGACCATCATCGCGCACGCGACCGCGAAATACCGCCTGACGATCGACGCGACGCTTTCACCGGAGCAGCGCCGCACCAATCACTTCGTCACGCGCATGCTCGACGACCTCTACTGGGTGATGTCGTATTCACGCTGGAAGGACGAGCGTTATTATCCCGCGTTTCGCGACGCCTTCATCGCGCAGCACAATCAGATCGATGCGGCAGGGTTCGAGAAGGCGAAGGCGTATAATGCGCAGCGCTATCATTTCCAGGGCATCGGCCGCTACACGCCGGAGCAGGCCTATGCGCGGGGGCTGGCCGATCTGCAGGTGCTGGCGGAGATCGTGCCGGCGAACGGCTTCCTGCACGGCGCGGCGCCAACAAGCGTCGATGCCGGCATCTACGGCTTCATCGCCAACATCTATTACTTTCCGATCCCGACACCGCTGAGGGCCTTCGTCGATGCGCACGCAAATCTCGTCGCGCAGTGCGAGCGGGTACATGCGATGGTGAGCGCGTAGTCCGCAGGTCTCGCAGGGTGGGCAAAGCGAAGCGTGCCCACCAACTTTTCATATGCCGCTGACACCATGTGGGCACGGCGCTTGCGCGCCTTTGCCCACCGTACGGCACCAAGTGCTACGGCATCGCCCCTATCGCATCGTGATCGCAAGGCCGCTGAGATCCGCATTCGCCATCAGGCCGACCTGCGTGCCGGACAGCTCGAGCACGGCGCCCTTCTGGTTGGTCAGCACGATCGCACGCGCGCCGCGGCCCACTGCAATGCCCGCACCGGCGGCGCCGTAGACGCCGGCGATGTCGGAGGGCCGGTTGATGTTGGAGACGCGGCCGCGCAGCACGGTCTTGGAGCCGCCGAAGACGAGGCCGTAATCGAGACCGCCGGTCGAGAGCGAATAGGCCCGACCGCGGAAGTTCAGCACGCCGGAGCCGCCGGACCCGCCGATGATCCAGCCCGCCTTGTAGATCGTCAGCACCACGGTGCCGCCGTCGGCCAACGCCGAGGTCGAGAGGCTGGCAAGCGCGGCAATGCCGACCAGCGCGGCGCGAAGGGTGGATCCGAACTTCATGGGGGTCTCCGGGGCTATTCTTCAAGGAGGGAAACGAATCAGACGCAGCGAATGTATCCGATGCATCGCGGCGGCAACATGATGGGGGTATAGAGCGCGAGGTGCGGCAGCGCATTCAACTGTCATCGTCCGGCTTGACCGGACGATCCAGTATTCCAGAGACCGCAGTGGGATACGGCGACGCCGCGGCGTACTGGATGCCCCGGTCAAGCCGGGGCATGACGGCGGAGTTTGGCGCGACAAGACGCTCACCCGCCATCATGCCATTCTGCTCCTGTTTTGCCCGACGGAGCAACGATTATTTTGCTTTTCCCGAAGTCAAAAAGAAAGCTCAACGATTTCCGCCGGATGCCTACTGTGCATGGGGTTGTTTTCGCGTTTTTTGTTGGAGGCGCCCCGAGCTGCCGCTACGCTTGCGCTTCCAGCCCTGCATCCGAGGTGATCCCATGCCGATCCAGCATTTCGCGCCCCCGCCGCACGTCAAAGCGCCGCCGCTGTCCTTTGCGACGCGCGCCGGCGATCTCCTGTTCGTCTCCGGCATTCCCGGCTTCGACGCGAACGGCGCGCTGCCCGACGCCTTCGAGGCGCAGTTCGCCAACGTCGTCGTCAACATCAAGCGCGTGCTGGCGGAGGCCGGCGCCGAGATCCGCGATCTCGTCAAGGTCAACGTGCTGCTGACCCGCGCCTCCGACGTCGCCGCCATGAACGCGCTCTACGCCGGCGCTTTCGGCCCGCCGCCTTACCCCGCCCGCACCACCTGCGTGGTCCACGCACTGCCCGATCCGAAGATGCTGATCGAGATCGAGGCGGTGGCGTCGCTGGCCAAGGGCTAGACGAGTGATCGTCAAGCGACAGTCAAGGGATAAGGGTCGTTCGAACAGCCGACGAACGGCTGACATATCCGTGAACGGTCGCCGCCCCGCTTGCCAGCCGCACCATTTTGCCGCACCAGTTTTGCCTCACGTTCCCATCAGGAGATATTTCATGCGTCGCGTTCTCGCCCTTTGTGCCGTTGCCGGCATCGCCACCTCCGTGTTCGCCGTGCCGGCGTCCGCGGCGGTCGGCTATTACGTGATCCGCTGGGACAACACCGGCATCTGCCAGGTCTGGAACGAAGACCTCAAGTACAAGCCGTTCCAGTGGGGCGTGTCGACCTACAAGGTCGTCAGCAAGCCGCTCCCGACCTTCACCGCCGCCTCGGAGCTCCAGATCAAGCTGCGCGGGGAGCGCCGCTGCACGCTCTAGGCGTGAGGCGACAGATCGGATTTCAAAGGGCGGATCGCGCAAGCGGTCCGCCCTTTCTTTTGGACGGGCCACTGGTTTTCGGCCGACATCGCGCATTTTCCGCGCACCCGCTTTGAACCTGGCCGGTTGGCGGACCTACTCACATCTTTCCGGGGCGCACCCCCAAGCGTCCCGCGCCAACCACCATCCTTGCCCGCTTGTTTTTGCCCGCTTGTTTTTCACCTCGCGGCTTTGGAGCCAATCGATGCGCGCGCCGACGACAGCAATGATTTTCGCCGCATCGCTCCTGCTCGCCGCAACGGCGTACGCGCAGGCCCCGCAATCCTTTCGCGTGATCTCGCCGGTCTTCGGCCAGCTTGTCAGCTTCGCGATGCCTTCGAATTTTTCCGCGGTGTTCGAGAACACCAAGGGCGACCACTACATCCGCGAGGCCGTGCTGAAGGGCGAGACGCCTGAACGCTGGAGCGAGATGATCACCGTGACCGGCGAGAAGGGCATGACGCTCACTCCAGGTTCATCGCCGGAGAAGTTCGCGGGCTCGATCGCAGGCGGTTTCAAATCCGCCTGTCCCGACAGCTTCGCGGCAAGGCCGCTCGGCGCCAGCACATTCGGCCGCTTCGAAGGTTTCGTCGCCGTGATCGGCTGCGGCCGCATCGACAGCGGCCCGACGCGGCACAGCGAGACCGCACTCCTGGTCACGCTGAAGGGCACGAGCGACTATTACACGATCCAATGGGCCGAGCGCGGCCCCGAAACCGACGAGCCGCCGGTGAACGACGACCGCTGGCAGGCGCGTTTGCGCGCGCTCAGCCCGATCGAGCTCTGTCCGATCGTAGCAGGCGAAGCCGCGCCCTATCCGAGCTGCGTGAACAAGAGCTGAGCTCTCACGCGTCCTTGTAGGCGCGGGGATGGATCAGGATGTCGCGCGCTGCGGCAAGGTCGATAAATGCTTGCGCGCTGCCGCCCTGGTCGGGGTGCATGCCCTTGGCGGCGCGGCGATAGGCCTGGTTGATGTCCTCGCAGGTGAGCTGCACCCCGAGCGGCAGGCCGAGCACCTTGCGGGCGCGGTCCTCGCTGGACAATTTTTTCGGCGCAGCATTGCGGCGGCCGAAGCGCGGCGCGGTCAGGTCGTGAACGACATCGAGCACCACGCCGAGACGGCGGCGGGCCGCCAGCGTGACGCTGTGATCGTCATTGTCCACGGCCTGGCGCAGCACTGGAAGCGCCTGCTCGGCAGCCTGACGCAGCATGGTATCGGTGCTCATCCGCGAGATCTCGGCCACGAGACGGCCCGCCTCGGCCCAATCGGCGCCGTCCGCCGACCGCAGGCGTTCGAGTGCGAGTTTCCAGGATTCAAGCCGTTCCATCATGCGCGCAACGTTTAGCAATCAACACCAGTATGCCAAGGCCGCCGTTTCCGACCCCTTAATTTCGAGTTAGCCTTTCATGAAACTTCGAGAAGAAATCGGGAGGAAATTGTCATGGCGTTGCTCGCGAACCACATCGCAATCGTCACGGGCGCCGGTTCGGGCATCGGCCGGGCCATCGCTTCCGGCTATGCCCGCGAGGGCGCGCAGGTGGTGCTGCTCGACGTCAATGCCGACACGGTCGCGGAAGCCGCCGAGGAGATCCGCAAGTCCGGCGGCAAGGCCGAGAGCTTTGCGCTGGATGTGACCAAGCGTGACGACTGCTTTGCGCTCGCCAAGCAGGTCGCCGACAAGGTCGGGCAGGTCTCGATCCTCGTCAACAATGCCGGCATCACCCGCCGCAACGCCTTCACCGCGGAGCCGGAGACGGTGGCGAAGGACTGGAACGATATCATCTCGCTCAACCTCAACGGCGTCTTCAACATGACGCAGGCATTCCTCAGCCCATTGCGTGCAGCCAAGGGCCGCATCGTCAATATCGGCTCGATCCAGTCCTTCGTGCATCTGCGCACGCCGAGTTCGGCGGCCTACACCACCTCGAAACACGGCGTGCTCGGCTTTACGAAGGCGCTCGCGGTGGAGCTCGGCAAGGAGGGCGTGCGCGTCAATGCGATCGGGCCCGGCTTCATCGAGACCAACATCAACGCCAATGTGCGCGCGACCAATCCGGCGCTGGTGCAGGCCTTCGTCGATCACACCCCGCTGGCGCGCACCGGCAAGCCCGAGGACATCGTGGGTCCGGCGATCTTCCTTGCGTCGGACATGTCGGCCTACGTCACAGGAACGATCGTGATGGTGGATGGCGGATACCGGACGGTGTGAGCGAGATGATGCCTGCCTTGCAATGCGGGGTATGCTCGCAGGAATATGCAATCCGTGCCAATCGCGGCGGTGCGGCGGCATTCCCAAGGTCAATTCGTGCGATCGCCCGCGGTTAACGTTTCGTTAACCAAACCCGCCCACCGTAGATCTACGGCTTGGGGGTCGTTTGTTCTCGATCCGCTTCCAAAGACGGGAGCGGGCGTTGATCGGGGAGTGAGTCGATGACCACTGTTCATGTCGCTGCGTCCGAGCCGGGCGCGTATGTCCTTTCACCGAACCAGATCGTTCCGCTGCTGATCGGCGCGACCGTCGACGAGGTCGAGCGTGAGCTCGTGCTGCAGACGCTCGCCCGCTGCGACGGCAATCGCACGCGCGCGTCGCGCGTGCTCGGCCTCTCGGTGCGCACGCTGCGCAACAAGATCAGGCTCTACGCCGCCTCCGGCATCGAGGTCCCCGCCTATCACGACTAGCGCGCGACGTGCCACCGATTGGTGTTGATCATGCCCAGGCGCGAGCCCGGCGGAATTGCCGCTGTCGTCAAACGCCGCTAATTAGCTTGCTTCCGGTCAAGGGAGCAGCGGCGTGGCAGACGAACAAAAACGACAGGGACCTCAGGGACCGCGCGGACGGCAGGGCGAACCGGGGCGGCCGGGACCGCAGGGTCATCCAGGCAAGCGCGGGCCCGATGGGGCGCGTGGCAAGCCGGGTCCGCAGGGCAAGCCGGGTCCGATCGGAAAGGCCGGACCGCTGGGCAAGCCCGGTCCGCAAGGCAAGCAGGGCGAAGCCGGACCGCGCGGGGCGGCCGGTGCAGAGGGACCCGTCGGACCGCAAGGGCCGGCGGGGCCGCAAGGCCCGCGCGGCGAACCGGGGCCGCCCGGCCCATTGCCGTCAATCGAGCAGGTGCTGCCGTGGCTCGATCAGCTGTTCGACGCCTGGGACGAGCGCCGCCGCCAGCGCGAGCGCGAAGCCGCCGAGCGCGACGCTCTGGAAGCCGCCGTGCAGGAAACCGACGACGCGCCCTTCGGCGATGAGGATGACGGCAGCGAAGACGACAATCACAGGAAAAAGAAGAAAAGGAAGAAGCACGGCCACAAGGACTGACAGACGAATCTATTTCGTCCCGTTCTCGCGTCGCGGCAGCATGCCCATGCGCTCGAACTGCCAGCGCATGGCGCGGTACCAGAGATAGCCGACCGCCGCGCCGCACAAGGCCAGGATCACGACGCTTGCGCTCGAGAACGAGCCGCTCCACCACGTCATCCACGCGGTCCACAGCAGCGTAAAAACGATAGCGCCTGCTTTCAGTGGAAGAAGAGGGCGGGTCATGGTGGTGCTCCCGGGTGTCAAAAGCCCGGTAAACATCATCGCGCGTTGCGACCACCTTCACCGTGAGCCAGGTCACGGAAACGGACCGTCGAGCCGCCTAGCCGAACCGCAGCCGCGAACGTTCCTTGGCCTTTTCCGCCTCGACCTCACGGTCGCGCGCCGGCGCATGGGTATGCAGCGACGTCAGGAGCTTTCGCGCAGCCTCCGAGACCTCCGCCACCGCACGGTCGAAGGCCACCTCGTTGGCTTGCGACGGTCTGTTGAAGCCGGACAGTTTTCGAACGAACTGGAGCGCGCTGGCGTGGATCTCATCCTCCGTCGCCTCCGGCTCGAAGTTGAACAGCGTCTTGATGTTGCGGCACATGCAGTCTCTCCTGACCTTTCCCTCGAGGACGACCGGCGAAAACGAAATCCTACATCCTTCCGGACAGTTCTGCTAAGTTCCGCCGCAACGCGGCCGCCGACTAGAGCCGCACGGGGGAAATAGCATGAAAGCTTCTTGCGCGGCGCTATCAGCCATCCTGTTGTCCGTCGCTTTGTCGAGCATCTCGACATCCGCATGGGCGACCGATTATCCAGCGCCGAAGCAGGGCGACTGGATCGCCAGGGATTTCAAGTTCCACACGGGCGAGACCATGCCGGAGCTGAAGCTGCACTACACCACCGTGGGTGAGCCGAGCGGCCAGCCGGTCCTGGTGCTGCACGGCACCGGCGGCTCGGGCGCGAGCATGCTGTCATCAGCCTTTGCCGGCGAGCTGTTTGGCGCGGGGCAGCCACTCGATGCCTCCAAATATTACATCATCATCCCCGACAATATCGGCCATGGCAAATCGTCAAAACCATCCGACGGGATGAAGACGAGCTTCCCGAAATACGATTACGACGACATGGTCGAGGCCCAGTACCGCCTGGTGACGGAAGGGCTCGGGGTCAAGCATCTGCGGCTCGTCATCGGCAATTCGATGGGCGGCATGCACACCTGGCTGTGGGGCGAGAAATACCCGAAGGCGATGGACGCGCTGATCCCGATGGCCTCGCAGCCGACCGAAATGGCGTCACGCAACTGGATGCTGCGGCGGATCATGCTCGACACCATCCGCAGCGACCCCGACTACAATGGCGGCAATTATACCGGCCAGCCGCGCATGATGAAATACGCCATCACCGCCTACGGCATCGCGAGCATCGGCGGAACGCTGGCCTATCAATCGCAGGCGCCGACGGCGGCCAAGGCCGACAAGATCGTCGACGAGCGGCTAGCCATGCCGATCGCGGCAGATGCCAACGACTTCGTCTACCAGTGGGAGTCCTCGCATGACTACAATGCCGGCGAGAAGCTCGAGGCCATCGAAGCGTCGCTGCTGCTGATCAATTCCGCCGATGACGAGCGCAACCCGCCGGAGACCGGCATCACGGACGCTGCGATGACGCGGGTCAAGAACGGCAAACTGTATCTCATCCCGGCCAGCACCGAGACGCGCGGCCACGGCACCACCGGGAACGCAAAATTCTACAGCGAGCAGGTCCGCCAGTTTCTGCAAGCCGCGCCGCAGCAAACGATTGAATCTGCGCGCCGCTGATTTTGCATCGCATCAACGGCCGTCGAGGCCGCATATTATTTGAGCATGCATTACGCCGGCTGCTCGGGCTTAATCGCATCGATGTCCGAATCGACGCGCGGGACCATCGCGCGCCAATGGCACGACACGCGACGAGGAGGATCGCATGCACAGGCTCGCACTGTGCGTTTGGTTGGCCGCGCTGACAAGCGCCGCGTTCGCGTTCGACAATGGGCAATATGATCACGTCCCGCCCGACATCCGCGCCTGGTTCAAGAGCGTGATCGCACCGAACGGCGTGCCCTGCTGCGACGTCTCCGACGGCCATCGCACGGAGTACGACGTGCGCAGCGGCGCCTATTGGGTGCCGATCGAGGGACAGTGGATCGAGGTGCCCGAGCGCGCCATCATCCGCGACCGCGGCAATCCGGTCGGCCAGGCCGTGGTGTGGTACGTCCATCACCGCGGCGCCATCATCATCAGTTGCTTTGTGCCGGCGGATGCGGTGTAGCGCGATAGCGCCTCGACGCCGCGCGTGCTAGGTCGACCGATGGCTCCTGCAACCGACAGAACGCGCGCTCGCTCTCTATGCGCTTGGCCTGTGGGCCGCAAAACATCAAGCATGCCTGGAGGCATCGACCTTCGACCCATCCCCGACAGCTGGCTCCATCACGGGCCGCGGCTGGCGCTTCAGCCGGTCCTGATCTGGTGGGCTCCGTACTGCGCCGGCGTGATCGAGTGGCCGTGGCGGCGCGACAAGGGGCATAGCGATCGGGCCGGGAGATGATATTCTCAGGCATTCAATCAGGGAGACCTTCGTGACTGATCTTTGCGCCGAAGACCTCGCCACGATCTATGCCCAGCCGAGCCCGCGCGTGATCGCGAAAGCGCGCCCCGCAATCGACACGCATGCGAAGAAATTCATCGAGATGTCGCCGTTCTGCGTGCTCGCGACATCGGGAGCGGACGGCAGCGTCGATGCCTCACCACGCGGCGGCGGCACTGGCTTCGTCCACGTCGCCGGCCCCAGCCAGCTGCTGATGCCTGATCGCTCCGGCAACAACCGGATCGACAGTTTTCGAAATGTGGTCGAGGGCTCGGGCTTCGTGCATCTGTTGTTCTTCGTACCCGGCATCGACGAGACGCTGCGCGTCGGCGGCCGCGGCACGCTGTCCGCCGATCCGGACCTGCTCGCCTCGATGGTTGAGTTTGGCAAGTCGCCGCGCGCGGTGCTGAACGTCGCCGTCAGCGAAGTCTATTTCCACTGCGGCAAGGCCCTGATGCGCTCGAAGCTGTGGTCATCCGAGAAGGTGCCGCGCTCGGTGATGCCGAGCATCGTCGAAGTGGTCCACGAGCAGACCGGCCTTGGTGAGCCGCAGAGTCAGGACGTGGTGGAAGCGCTCTACAAGACGCAGCTATAAGCCGGGCTTTCGAACCGCACACGGGCGTCATGCCCGGGCTTGTCCCGGGCATCCACGTTTTCGTTGCGGGGTAGCACGTGGATGGCCGGGACAAGCCCGGCCATGACGAATGGAGAGTGCGGAGTAAGGGACCTAATGTCCCTCGCCCTCGAGCCCGCCAACGTGCTTCTGAGTATAGAGCTCGAGGCCGATGCGGCCGATCAGGTCGAGCTGGGTCTCGAGGAAGTCGATGTGGTGCTCCTCGTCGCTCATCAGCTTCTCGAACAGGTCGCGCGTTACGTAGTCCTTGACGCTGTGGCAGTAGGCCGCCGCTTCCTGGTAGAGCGCCCGCGCGCTCATCTCGGCGGCGAGATCGCACTCGATGATCTCCTTGACGTTCTGGCCGATACGCAAGGGATCGAGCACCTGCATGTTCGGGAAGCCGTCGAAGAACAGGATCCGCTCCGTGAGCTTGTCGGCGTGCTCCATCTCCTCGATGGACTCCTTGCGCCAGACCTTGGACATGTCCCGCAGGCCCCAATTGTCGAGGAAGCGGTAGTGGAGCCAGTACTGGTTGATCGCAGTCAGCTCGTGACGCAGTGCCTTGTTGAGATAATCGATAACTTTTGCGTCGCCCTGCATGGTTCACTCCAGCTCTTGCAGTCCAAATCGGCCGTAAACCGAATTTAGAACGCTTCTAAATGAGTTCGAAGACTGGAGCAACCGGCTACGGGGACGCAGCCGGGGAAAAGCTCAGTCAGGGTGGCGGAAGATTTCAGCAGGCCGCGAGGGCGAACTCGGCCGGCTGGGCCGTCTCGTCATTGGCCGCCACAGTGTCGTTGTGCGGGCAGCCGGAGCAGCAGGAGGAGGCACAGGGGCCAAGCGCTTCGTCGATAATGGTCTTGATCGTCCGGGCGCAGCGGCCGCATTCGGCGCTACAGCCGAGACATCCATAGACCTGCTTGGCATGGCGCAAGGCGTCGTCGGACTCGGCGACGGCGGCGCGGATGTCGTCATCGCTCAGCACGTTACAGGAACAAACGATCATGGAAGCGGCAGGCCCTTTGGTGATGCGCCATCATCGATATTTAAGGGGCCGGCCGGATGCAAAAGGAAAAAGCGGAATTTGAAGCTATTCCAAACTAGCCCGGAAACAGCCTAGAACGGCTCTAAAATAGAGCTTTGCGCTGGATCAAGATTGCGGCGGATCTAGTCGCCGCCGCCGCCTCCACCATCGCCGCCGCCACCGCAATCTCCGCCACTACTGCCGCTATCGCTGCTGGAACAGCTGCCGCCGTCGGTCGAGCTGCCGGAACTATCGCTGGAAAACCAGCTCCCCCAAGAGAAGCCGTCGCTCGTGCCCGTGGAGGTGTCGCCATCGCTATTGCCGGTGGCCCCGGCGCGGGAGCGCCGCTGGCCGCGGTTCTGGAGATGGGTGATCCAGCCGTAGCCGATCGCGGAGACGATCCCGGCAGCGATCAATGCATTTATCATCGCGTTACCCATCATCGCCCTCCCCTGGCTGGGCTGCGGTCCATGTTAATTGGTCGTCCGCGGCAAAGGTGCCGTTCATTGATCATTCAATCGAAATATGGAACTTTACCCCCAAAGAGTTCCCGCGTGTTTTGCTCGAAAGGTCAGTCCATGAAGAAGTCGCTCCTGGCAATCGCTGCCGTCGCCGCTGTGGCCCTTAGCGCCGCTACACCAGCCCAGGCGCAACGCGGCGTTGCCGCGGGCGTGGCCGCCGGCATCATCGGCGGCGCCATTGTCGGTGGGGCGCTGGCCTCTCCGTACTATTACGGGCCCGGCCCTGGCCCCGGCTACGCATATGGTCCGGGATATAGCCCGGGCTACTATCCGCCGCGCTACTACGCGCCGGGCCCGGGCTACGTCGCCGACGACTATTACGGCAACGGCTGCGTCTGGCAGAAGCAGCGCTTCTGGGACGGTTATGCCTGGCGCGTCCGCCGCGCCAGAGTCTGTGGCTGAAGTCGCCCCAAGCCGGTTCATTCCAGATGCGCCGTTCATCTAGGGGCCTGAAAAAGACCGCTTTTTCTCGTCACAGCTCCGTGTGCGTTTACTGCGGATTGACCATTTGCGCGCTTCCTAGCTGCAAGGCCAATTCCATCAGAGTCTGCGTGAACCTTTGAACCCCGGGGGCTCCTAACAAGGAGCATCCATCTCTCAGGAGAGCCAAGAGTATGAAGAAGACTTTAGTTGCCGCCCTTACGGTTGCGACGATCGCCGGTTCGCTGGTGACCGCCACGCCGTCCGCCCAGGCCCATGACGGCGTCGGCGTCGGCATCGCAGCCGGCCTGATCGGCGGCGCGATCGTCGGCGGCGCCATCGCATCGAGCCGTCCCGCCTATGGTGGACCGGTTTACGTGGCCGAGCCCGGCCCGCCGCCGCCGCCCTGCTATTGGCAGCGCCAGCGCTACTGGGACGGCTACGGCTGGACCGTCCGCCCGGTTCGCGTTTGCTACTGATCTGATCGCACGGCGCTCATGAGCGCCGCGATCGAAGCCCGGCCGAGCACCTCGGCCGGGCTTTTTCTTTGGCGAAGAGCTGCGGCTCGCTATCGTGCCGCCTGGATCGAGTGCAGCACCTCTTCGCTCGGCCAGCAATCGACCTTGAGGCCTGCCGACTTCTGGTAGGCGCCGAGCGCAGCGCGCGTCTGCATGCCGGCCTTGCCGTCGATCTTGTCCTTGTAGAGCCCGACGCGCGTGAGCCCCCGCTGCATCGCCTCGACGTCCCTGGTCCGCAATTGCTTCGAGGCAGACCACGGCGTCGCGAACGGCTGCGGGCTCGTCATGCGGTCGGCGAGATGGCCAACGAACAGCACGTAGAGATCGGAGAAATTGTATTCCTTGATGACGAAGTAGTTCTTCGTGGTCAGGAAGGACGGGCCGTAGATGCCTTCCGGCTGCAACAGCGAGGCCGACTGTGCCTGCTCGGCGGCAGTGAGCCTTTGTCCACGCACCGGCACGAAGCCTTCGCGCAGCCACTGGCCGATCGGCTTCGTCACCTCGGGCACGCTGGCGGTGCAATCGACCTTGGCCGGTGCCTGCACCTCGTAAGCCCAGCGTACGCCGCTCTGCCAGCCCTTGTTGACGAGCTGCTGCGCGGCGGAGGCCAGCGCATCCGGCACCGAATGCCAGATGTCGATGCGGCCGTCGTGGTCGAAATCGACGCCGTGCTTGTAATATTCGGACGGCAGGAACTGCGTGAGCCCGGTCGCACCGGCCCAGGACGAGCGCATGTCCTTGCGTGTCACCACACCGTCGCCGAGAATCTTCAGCGAGAGGATGAACTCGTTGCGGTAGGTGTCCTTGCGGCGGCCGACATAGGCCTGCGTCGCCAGCACGCGCACGAGATCGTAAGGCAACGTGTAGCGGCCGTAGTCGGTCTCGCGGCCCCAGATCGCCAGCATGACGGTTGCCGGCACGCCGGAGCTTTTCTCGATCTCTGTCAGCGCGGAACGGTATTTTTGCAGCAGCCGCTGCCCCTCGGCGGCGAGCCGCGCGATCGAGGCTTCCCTGACATAGTCTGCCGGCACCTGCACGAACTCAGCCTGCGACGGCGCACCGGTCGCTGGCCGCCCCGGCAGGATCAGATCCGGCAGCTTGTAATCCGGCTCGAGGCCGCGCGTCTCTCGCTCGAACGTCGCGCGCGACACGCCGGCGGCCTCCGCCTCCGGCCAGAGCGAGGCGATGAACTGCGTAAAGGCGGCGTCGGCGGCGCGGGCGGGCGACAGGCCGCAGGTGATAGCGATCACCGCCGCTATGAGCGCCCGCCGCATCATGCCGAGATCACCGCGTCAGCTTCTTGTACTTCACGCGATGCGGAATGATGCTGTCCTGGCCGAGCCGGCGCATCTTGTCCTTCTCGTAGTCCTGGAAGTTGCCCTCGAACCATTCCACATGGCTGTCGCCTTCGAAGGCCAGGATGTGGGTCGCGATGCGGTCGAGGAACCAGCGATCATGGCTGATGATGACGGCGCAGCCGGCGAAATCCTCCAGCGCCTCTTCGAGCGCACGCAGCGTGTCGACGTCGAGGTCGTTGGTCGGCTCGTCGAGCAGCAGAACGTTGGCGCCGGATTTCAGCATTTTCGCAAGGTGCACGCGGTTGCGTTCGCCGCCGGAAAGCGCGCCGACTTTCTTCTGCTGGTCGGCGCCCTTGAAGTTGAACGACGAACAATAGCCGCGTGAATTGACTTCCCTCTTGCCGAGCAGGATCAGCTCGTTGCCGCCGGAGATCTCCTCCCACACATTCTTGCTGCCGTCGAGCGCGTCGCGCGACTGGTCGACGTAACCGAGATGAACGCTCTCCCCGACCGTGATGGTGCCCTTGTCCGGCTGTTCCTGCTTTGTGATCATCCTGAACAGCGTGGTCTTGCCGGCGCCGTTGGCGCCGATCACGCCGACGATACCGCCGGGCGGCAGCTTGAAAGTGAGATCGTCGATCAGCATGCGATCGCCGAAACCTTTGCTGAGCCCTTCGAAGTCGACCACGTTCTGACCTAGGCGCTCGGCCACCGGAATCGTGATCTGCGCGGTCTGTGTCTGCTTTTCGCTCGCCTGCTTCAGCAGTTCGTCATAGCGCTGATAGCGCGCCTTGGATTTGGCCTGGCGGGCTTTCGGCGAGGACGCGATCCATTCCTGCTCGCGGGCCAGCGTCTTCTGATGCGCAGCGTCCTCGCGGCCCTCCTGCTCGAGCCGCTTCTGCTTCTGCTGCAGCCAGGACGAGTAATTGCCCTCGTAGGGGATGCCCTTGCCGCGATCGAGCTCGAGGATCCAGCTCGTGACGTTGTCGAGGAAGTAGCGGTCATGGGTGACGATCAGGATCGCGCCGGGATAGTTGCGCAGATGGCCTTCCAGCCACGACACCGACTCTGCGTCGAGATGGTTGGTCGGTTCGTCAAGCAGTAGGAGCTCGGGCTGGTCGAGCAGCAGCTTGCACAGCGCGACGCGGCGGCGCTCACCGCCAGAGAGTTTCGACACGTCGGCATCATCGGGCGGACAGCGCAGCGCGTCCATGGCCTGGTCGACCTTGCTGTCGAGATCCCAGAGGCCCTGGGCCTCGATCTCGTCCTGCAGCTTGGTCATCTCGTCGGCGGTCTCCTCGGAGTAGTTCATCGCCAGTTCGTTGTAGCGATCGAGGATAGCCTTCTGCTTGGCGACGCCCAGCATGACGTTCTCGCGCACGCTCAATGATGGATCGAGATGCGGCTCCTGCTCGAGATAGCCGACGCGGGCGCCCTGGGCGACCCAGGCCTCGCCGTTATACTCCTTGTCGAGGCCGGCCATGATCTTGAGCAGCGTCGACTTGCCCGAGCCGTTGACACCGAGCACGCCGATCTTGGCGTCCGGGTAGAAGCTCAGATGGATGTTGTCGAGCACCTTCCGGGTCGGGTAGCTCTTGGTCAGGCCCTGCATGAAATAGATGAACTGGCGCGCCATCGGTCCCGAAAACCTTCGATTTGAGGAAATTTGCTTGCCGCCGATGTAGCGATCCCGCCCCCAAAGGGCAATGTTTTCCCTCCGTTCACCACGGATGAATACGGGCCGGACACCATCCCGCCGCCGATCCGGACAATTGAAACCATCTTTTAATAAATCAGGCCAAAGCTCGGTTTCGCGCGGAAACAGCGCCACCCGCTCAGAATGAACGGGAGCACAGCGAGACAGCGTCATGGCCATGATCGAGACCCATTCCCTTCCCGTTCCGGCGGAAGCCGGCAGCGCCTCCGCATTTGCCTCGGAGATCAAGGGCTTCTGGAAGCGCTTCTTTGCCACCGCTTTCAACCCGTACCGGCCCGAACTGCATTACATGCGCGGCCCCGGCCCCGCCTGGCGCGCCAAGCACGGCATGAATGCGCCGTTCCGGCTCAAGCCCCGCGACCTCTGAGCCTTTATCACCTGTCGGATTTTTGAAGACGCGAACGGCTTGCGCACGGTCCTGATTGCGCGCAACCATGGCCTGGTTCCACCTCTCGCCATGGAAGAACGCTGATGACGCGGCTGCGCTGTGCAATTCTCGACGACTATTTCAACCTCGCCCTCGACGTCGCGGATTGGCAAAGCCTGTCCGACCGCATCGACGTCACCGTGTTCAGCCATCCCTTCGCCTCCGAGCAGGCTGCGGCGAGCGCGCTGGCCGACTTCGAGATCGTCTGCGCGATGCGCGAACGCACCGCGTTCCCAAAGAGCCTGTTCGAGAGCCTGCCGAAGCTGAAGCTGCTGCTGACCTCAGGCATGCGCAACGCCTCGATCGACATGGAGGCCGCCAAGGCGCGTGGCGTCATCATCGGCGGCACGCAATATTCACGCGATCCGACCGCGCCCCTCGCCATGGGCCTGATCCTGGAATTGACCCGCGGCATCGGCCGCGAGAACGCGCGCATGCATGCGGGCGAGCCCTGGCAGGCCTTTGCCGGTGTCGAGATCGAAGGATTGACGCTCGGCGTCGTCGGGCTTGGCAAGCTCGGCAGCAAGATGGCGGGCATTGCGAAGGCGTTCGGAATGAACGTGATCGCCTGGAGCCCGAACCTGACCCCGGAGAAGTGCAAGGACGCCGGCGTCGGCTACGCCACCAAGGAGGAGCTGTTCGCCAAGGCCGATATCGTCAGCATCCATGTGGTGCTGAGCGAGCGCTCGCGTGGGCTGGTCGGGGCTGCCGATCTCGCGCGGATGAAGCCGACGGCCTTCCTCGTCAACACCGCGCGCGGGCCGATCGTGGACGAGCAGGCGCTGCTCGAGGCGTTGCAGCAGAAGAGGATTGCAGGCGCCGGCATCGACGTGTTCTCGGTCGAGCCGCTGCCGACGGACCATCCCTTCCGCAAGCTCGACAATCTCGTGCTGACGCCGCATCTCGGCTACGCCACCGAGGACGGCTTGCGCATCCATTACGGCCAGATGGTCGAGGCGATCGACGCCTTCACCAAGGGCGGCGAGCTGCCGCGGAAGCTGGCCTGAAGCCTCAGGCCGCCGAGCGGTGGCTGGTGGGCTGCCGTGCCGCGTCGGCAAAGCCGTCGCGCCAGGAAGCATGCGCCGGCAGCCAGCCGAGCTCGCGCTTGGCCTTGCCGTTTGAGGCTCCACGCACCTCCGTCATCATCGCCACCATATGCTCGCCCGCAAGCAGGCGGCCGAGCCAGGCGGGAATGTGACGCGGCGGCTTGGCACCGAGGAGTTCGGCCAGCGCGGGCAACCAATCCTTCACCTGCGCCGGATGATCGTCGACGATATTGTAGATGCTGCCGGCGCGCCCGCGTTCGAGCGCGGCACGCGTGGCAGAGGCGGCATCTTCGGTGTGAATGAACGACCACGTGCCGCCGCCATCGCCGATCACCGGCACACGCCGGTGGCGCAGTTGGTCGATCATCGCCGGCGAGAGCGTGCCGGTGTCAGGTCCATAGAAGAATCCATAGCGCAGCACGATGCCCTCCGGCGTCGTCGAAGCGGTGACGCTTCGCTCCAGATAACGGATTGCCTCAAGCGTGCGTCGCAGCTCTCGCGGCGGATTCGAGTCCAGCTCATCGGTCTCGGTCTTCACCGTTCCCCCGGCGCGACTGAAGGTCCAGCCGCAGAAGCTTTGCGCGATGAAGCGCCTGGCGCCGGCCTCGCGTGCGGCATTCAGCAGAATGTCGGTTCCGCGGGTGCGAAGCTCGTTGGTTCGCGCGAAGGCCCGATCGAAATGCCGGAGGTCCGTGGCGGCCGCGAGATCTGTCATCTGATGGACGACTGCGTCGGGCTTTGCCGCAATCAGCGCAGCCCGCATGCTGCCGGCATCGAGGCCGTCGGCCACGACCGGCTCCGCACCCAATCGCCGCACAAGCTCTGTTTTTGCCGCACTCCGTGTCGTGCCGATCACGGAATGACCCGCGGCGACCAGCGCCGGAACAAGATACTGACCGACCGCGCCGGTCGCGCCCGCAACAAAGATGCGCATCCTGTGCTCCTCAATTCGTTGCAATCCTCCCGGACGTAGTCGAGGCGCGGAGCGGTTCAAGCAGGGCATGCGCATACGCAAGCGAGACATGCGCGCATGCGTCAAATGATGACGGGGGGGGGGGGGGGGGGGGGCGGGCGGGGGGGGGGAAAAATATTTTGGTGAAATATTTTTGTGGGGGGGGGGGGGGGGGGGGGGGGGGGGGGGGCGGGGGGGGGGCCCCCCCCGGGGGGGGGGCCCCCCCCGGGGGGGGGGGGCGGGGGGGGGCGCGGCGGGGGGGGGGGGGCGGGGGGGGGGGGGGGGGGGGGGGGGGGGCAGCGGGGGGG
>NZ_JBVVPS010000011.1:140743-203376 GCF_055811355.1 Bradyrhizobium sp. WSM4873
GGGGGGGCGTTTTCCATCCCCCCTCCCCCAAAAAAACCCCCCCCCCCCCCCCCCCCCCAACACTCCCCCCGGCCGCCCCCCCCCCCCCCCCCCCCCCCCCGTCATCAGATCAATTCTTGCGAGATCAATTCTTGCGAGGCCGGTTCAGCGTACGGTGACGGGCGCGGGCAGCGGCGGCACCACCGTCGGCTGGGTGCCTCCGACCGGGCCGGCCTGCGCGGCCATCGGAGCGGGCCCGGCAGCGCCGGGCACGGGCGCGGCGGATGCGGTCGCGGTTCCCGGCGGCGGACCACCCGGCAGCACGACCACGCGGGTGCCCACCTTGACGCGATCGAACAGGTCGGAGACGTCCTCGTTCAGCATGCCGATGCAGCCGGAGGACACGAACTTGCCGATCGTCGAGGGCTGGTTGGTGCCGTGGATGCGGTAAACGGTCGAGCCGAGATACATCGCGCGGGCGCCGAGCGGATTGCCGGGACCGCCGGCCATGAAACGCGGCAGATAGGGCTGGCGCTCGATCATCTCGGTCGGCGGATGCCAATCCGGCCACTCGGCCTTGCGGGTGATCTTCTGCACCCCGGTCCAGGTGAAGCCGTCGCGGCCGACGCGGACGCCGTAGCGGATCGCACGGCCGTTGCCGAGCACGTAATAAAGGTAGGTATTCGGGGTATCGACGATGAGCGTTCCGGCCGGCTCCTTGGTCGCCAGCGAGACTTCCTGGCGGCGCAGGTTTTGCGGCAGCTGCGCCGGAGCAGCGTCAGGCTGCTCCTCGGGCGGGAGCGAAGCGATCGCCATCGGCCGGCCGTCGGCACCCACGGGCGGCTGCCCGGCCTGGACCGTTCCGGTCGCGCCGGGACCAGCGACTGCCTCGGGCGGACGCAGGCCGTCACTGCCGGGCGCCTGAGCCGGACGATCGGCGTAGATCACTGCGGGCGGGCCGGCGGGGCGGCCGTAGCGCGGATCATCGGGTGACGTCACGGGACCCTGCGGCGGGGCGGCCGAATCGACGGGGGCACCTGCGGGACGGCCATAACGGGGATCATCGGGCGACATCACCGGCCCCTGCGGCGGCGCGGCGGAATACACCGGCGGAGCGCCGGGCGGACGGCCGTAGCGCAGATCCGGACCGGGCGGCGGCAGCGCTGCCTGCGGCATCGCATCGTCTTCATCGTCGAGCGCGTCGAAACTCGGCGCGCGGTCGCCGGGCCGATATTCGGCCGGCGCGCCATAGCTCGGCGCCTGCTGGACCGGATAGCTCTGGGCCTGCGCGAGCGAGGTTCCCGCCGCAGCGACTGTTGCGGCAGCGCATATCGTCAGAATATGTTTGATCATCATCGCTCTTGTATAGTCCCCGGGCCCCGTCCGGACCGTTAACGGCCAGATGACGGAAGATAGCGGCACATTCAAGACATTACAGGCAGATTTGTGCCTGATTTGCCGATTTGTGATCCGCAAGACTACCGTTGCCTCCTTGCATCACGGGACGAAAATCAGCCCACGCCCGAGATCGCAGGAGTCGCCGGCTCCGTTTTTTACGGAACGGCGCGGAATCGTTGCGGTATGTTCGAATCAGCCTGATTCGCCTCCGCTTTGAGCTTCGATCCCCGCGTGGCGAACGCGGCAAGCAGTACCGTCACCGCGTTCAGATGGCTCATGGGCCCTGGCCACTTCGCCGCCGGGGCGGAAATTCGCAATCCCTCGATGCTTCCCGGCTTTCGCTTCCTGTTTGCCGCGATCCTGCTGTCAGCCTCCATCCTGGTATTCGGCCTGGGCGCCGCCGCGCTGCTGCGGGCGAGCCACGAGCAGTATGTCAGCAACCCCTCCTGGCGGAATGGTCCGCAGGAGCAGGTATTTGCACAAGCTCCCGAGCCGGCCCAGCCGGTGCTCGCGGTCCTCCGCGCCGAGCCGGAGGCGGCCACCGATCCGACGCCGTCGCTGCGCGATCAAGTCCCGACCATCGCGCTGCCGATGAGCGAGCCCGAGCCGGTCGTCATGGTGACAACCGAGACCGACGGTCAGCCGCAGGTCGTTGCACCTCCGGCTGACGTCCCGGCCGAACCGGCCAATGTCGAGGCCAAGGCCGAGACGACGACGGACGCCGCGGCGCCAGCCTCAAGCAACACGCTTACTCCGGCCGACGCCAGCGCATCCATCGCCGAGGCCAAGCCCGTTTCGATCGCTCTCACGAGCAAACCAACACCTGCCGTCCCCAGCGCAGCCTCGGCTTCGTCCAGGTTCGACATGGCGAGCGCGAAGTTCGCCGCATTGAACGACCCGGCGACCACGGCCTGGAAGGGTCCGCCGGCGAAGGTCAAGGCCGACTCTAAGGCCGACAGCAGTTCGCCGGAGAGCAAGGCGACCAAGCCACGGGCGCATCGGGTGAAGAAGCGCCGCCGCATTGTCAGGCGTCCGCCGCCGCCGGTTCAGCAACTCGATGCGTTCGGACAACCGCAACCCACGCTCGCCGCAACGACGACCGCGCGCGCACATCAGTAGGGTTACGCCGGCCCCGTTGCGATCGGCGGTCCCTTTTCCTGCCCCCATTCCGACCATGAGCCGTCGTAGAGCGCGGTGTCGGTGATGCCGAGGCGATAAAGCGCCAGCGTCAGCACGCCGGCAGAGACCCCGGAGCCGCAGCTCGTCACGATCGGCGCATCGAGCTTGACGCCGGCGTTGGTGAAGGCAGCGCGGAGATCATCGAGCGGCTTCATCGTGCCGGTCGCGGCGTCGAACAGGAGATTGTAGGGCACGTTGCGCGCGCCCGGGATATGGCCGGAGCGGATGCCTGCGCGTGGCTCCGGCGCCCGGCCCTCGAACCGGTCGGCGGCGCGCGCATCGATCACCTGCTCGGCACGGCTTTCGACGTTCGCGATCAATTGCTGCATGCTGCGCACGCGTTTGGAATCGTAGCTCGCCTTGAATGTCGCCGGCTTCGGCTTTGTCTCGCCGCTCTCGACCGGACGCCCCTCGGCGCGCCACTTCTTCAGGCCGCCATTGAGGATGCGCACATTGCCGTGGCCGAAAGCCAGGAACATCCACCACGCGCGGGGAGCAGCGACCCAGCCGCCGGCATCGTAGATCACGACGGTGTCGGCATTGGAGATGCCGAGATGACCCACGTCGCGACCGAACTGCTCGGCGCTCGGATACATGTGCGGCAGCGGGTTGGAATGGTCGGACACCGCGTCGACGTCGAAGAACACCGCGCCAGGCAGATGCGCGGCGAGATAGTCATCCTTTGGCAGCGGCAGCACGCCCGGCAGCTTGAAGCTGGCATCGAGCACCTTGACGTTGGCATCGTCGATGTGGGCGGCGAGCCATTCGGTGGAGACGAGGGGATCGGTGGCGGTCATTGCATGCTCCGGCAGTTGTCTCAGTCGTCATGGCCGGGCTTGTCCCGGCCATCCACGTTCTTCTTCGCGAGAAAGACGTGGATGCCCGGGTCATCTAGCGCGAAGACGCGCTTCGCGCTTTTGCCCGAGCATGACGGAGTGTGTGGTGAGAGAGGTATTCATCTCACCCCTTCTTCTTCGGCTCCCACTGTTGGGTCGGCCCGCCGGCGTCGCGCCAGGCGGCGTAGCCGCCGGCGATGTGGGCGACGGGCTTGAGGCCCATGTCCTGCGCGGTCTTGGCGGCGAGCGCGGAGCGCAAGCCGCCGGCGCAATGGAACACGAATTTCTTATCCTCCTGGAACACCGGCTTCGCATAAGGGCTCTGCGGATCGATCCAGAATTCGAGCATGCCGCGGGTGCAGGCGAACGCGCCGGGAATGCGACCGTCGCGCTCGATCTCGCGGGGATCGCGGATATCGACGATGACGACGTCGCCGTTCTTGGAGATTTCGATGGCGTCCTTGGCGGTGAGCGTCTCGATCTCGGCATTGGCCTCGTCGATCAGCGCCTTGATGCCGCGGGTGATGGTCTGGGGCATTGTTCGTATCTCCCTCTTCTCGTCATTCCGGGGCGCGCGTAGCGCGAACCCGGAATCCATTCATCTACACGTACTGCCACCCGATGGATTCCGGGTTCGATGCTTCGCATCGCCCCGGAATGACGACGGCGAGAGTCAGTGCGTCAACTCCTTCATCGCACCTTCCAGCCCCTCGATCGTGATTGGATACATGCGGTTGGCGAAGATGCGCTTGATGATCGTGGTGGATTCCGAATAGTCCCAGTGCTTCTGCTGCACGGGGTTGAGCCACACCGAATGCGGATAGGTGCGGATGATGCGGTCGAGCCAGACCGAGCCGGGCTCTTCGTTGACGTGCTCGACCGAGCCGCCGGGCACCATGATCTCGTAAGGCGACATCGAGGCGTCGCCGACGAACACGATCTTGTAGTCGTGCGGGTATTTGTGCAGCACGTCCCAGGTCGGCGTGCGGTCGGTGAAGCGGCGCTTGTTCTGCTTCCACACGCCTTCATAGAGGCAGTTGTGGAAGTAGAAATACTCCATGTGCTTGAACTCGCTCTTCGCCGCCGAGAACAGCTCCTCGACCTGCTCGATATGCGCGTCCATCGAGCCGCCGATATCGAAGAACACCAGCAGCTTCACCGCGTTGCGCCGCTCGGGCCGCATGTGCACGTCGAGATAGCCGTGATTGGCGGTCTCGCGGATGGTGGTGTCGAGATCGAGCTCGTCCGGCGCGCCGGTGCGCGCGAACTTGCGCAGGCGCCGCAGCGCCACCTTGATGTTGCGGATGCCGAGCTCGACATTGCCGTCGAGATCCTTGAACTCACGCTTGTCCCACACCTTCACGGCGCGGTTGTTGCGGTTCTTCTCCTGGCCGATGCGAACGCCTTCGGGATTGTAGCCATGGGCGCCGAACGGCGAGGTGCCGGCGGTGCCGATCCACTTCGAGCCGCCCTGATGGCGGCCCTTTTGCTCCTCGAGGCGCTTCTTCAGGGTCTCCATAAGCTTGTCCCAGCCCATGGCCTCGATCTGCTTCTTCTCATCGTCGGTCAGGTATTTCTCGGCGAGCTTCTTCAGCCACTCCTCGGGGATCTCGGCCCCCTCCATGGCGTCTAGCAGGCTCTCCAGCCCCTTGAAGACGGTGCCGAAGACGCGGTCGAACTTGTCGAGGTTGCGCTCGTCCTTCACCAGCGAGGTGCGCGAGAGATAGTAGAAATTCTCGACCGAATAGTCCGCGAGATCAGCGTCGAGCGCCTCCATCAGCGTGAGGTATTCGCGCAGCGTCACGGGGACCTGCGCATCGCGCAGAGAAGTGAAGAATTGCAGGAACATGGGTGACAGATTGCCCGTCGGGGGGCGAACGTCAAGGGGCGGAGGCCATCGCTCTGCGCTGGACCGGGAGGCTTTTTGCTCTAGAATTGGCAGTCTCACGGGGTTGTTTTGGGGACGTTTGCAATGGGAATTCTCGCAGCGCTCATCATTGGCGCGATCGCAGGCTGGCTTGCCGGCAAGATTGTCCACGGGGCGGGATTTGGGCTGATCGGCAACATCGTCGTCGGCATCATCGGTGCGCTCGTGGCCAGCTGGATTCTGCCTCAGCTGCATATCCAGCTCGCAACGGGCACGGTCGGGGCCATCGTGGATGCCACGATCGGCGCGGTGATTGTGCTCGTCATCCTTTCGCTGATAAAACGGGTCTGAAAGCCTGACCGAACCAGGAACGGCCGCCACGGGCGGCCGTTCCGTTTGTTGGACCAGGGCCATGAAACTGGCAATTCAAACTGGCAATGCCTGGGACGACGACCAACAAGGACGCGCGATGAAATTTACCGGCACCAAGGACTATGTTGCGACCGACGATCTCAAGGTCGCGGTCAACGCCTCGATCGTGCTGGAGCGCCCGCTGCTCATCAAGGGCGAGCCCGGCACCGGCAAGACAGTGCTGGCGGAGGAAGTGGCGAAGGCGCTGAACGCCCCGCTCCTGACCTGGCACATCAAGTCCACCACCAAGGCGCAGCAGGGACTCTACGAATACGACGCGGTGTCGCGCCTGCGCGACAGCCAGCTCGGTGATGCCCGCGTGTCCGACATCAAGAACTACATCAAGCGCGGCAAGCTGTGGGATGCCTTCACCGCCGAGCAGCGCCCGGTGCTGCTGATCGACGAGATCGACAAGGCCGACATCGAATTCCCGAACGATCTTTTGCTCGAGCTCGACCGCATGGAATTCCATGTCTACGAGACCGGCGAGACGATCAAGGCGAAGCAGCGCCCGATCATGATGATCACCTCCAACAACGAGAAGGAGCTGCCGGACGCGTTCCTGCGCCGCTGCTTCTTCCACTACATCAAGTTCCCCGACGCCGACACCATGACCCGGATCGTCGACGTCCATTTTCCCGGCATCAAGAAGCGGCTGGTCGAGGAAGCCCTGCGCATCTTCTTCGAGGTCCGCGAGGTGCCCGGCCTGAAGAAGAAGCCGTCCACCTCCGAACTGCTCGACTGGCTCAAGCTGTTGCTCAACGAAGACATGAGCGTCGAGCAGTTGCGCGAACGCGATCCGCGCAAGCTGATCCCGCCGCTGCACGGTGCGCTGCTCAAGAACGAGCAAGATGTGCATCTGTTCGAGCGGCTGGCGTTCTTGAGCCGGAGGGAAGTGTAGGTTCGAGCGCACTCCGCGTTGCGGGCGAGGCAATCGGCCAAATCAACCGGTGTCGTCCTGGCGAAGGCCAGGACCCATACCGCGTGATCTATCGATAAAACTCCGGCGCCAGTACCGCCCACCAAACCCCTCCCTGGGGTAATGGGTCCTGGCTTTCGCCAGGACGACGGTGGTGAAGCATCACGCTTCAACACACCCGCATCCTAAATCGCAGACACGCCTTCGCATCCTCGCGGCGCATTCGCCCGAGCTATGCTCTCTCCGTCACCCCTTTGACAAAGAGGGTGCAGGGAAGGCCGGGTGCCGGCTGGCACCCACGGTCCGCTGTGCGCATGTAGCGCAAAAGGACTGCACAGCGGCATACAGGCGAAGCCCAACACACGGCCTTCCCTGCGCAATGGTCGGACGGCTTATGCCGTGCTCTCCCGGGAGCCGAACTTTCCTTCTGGCCTCCCTCGCCCCGCGAATTGACGATGCCGTCCGCCCGGTTGGGCTCGCGCACATCTCCGCAAAGGCTTGACCGTAGCAACGACGGCCAGGACCACACGGTTTTGCCGTACGCAGCTCATCCGGCTCCGCCAAGAGGCTTCGCCGGACTTCGGCGCCGCTCGTCCGCACGAAGCCTCGGGCTCACAGGGACTACCCGCCCTGCCCGCGCCTCTCGCGCACGACGCTGCTGCGTCCACCGCAACCCGGCCCGCGTTTCGAACGACTCGCGAACCGCCCCTCTTCGGAGGCCGGGCTGTTTCGATGTATGCCGCAATTCCGAATTTCGGTAAAGCGGAATATTTTTGTGGAAAGGGATTGACGGGTGTCGAGGTGTTTTGCCCGACGGGCCAAGTAGCCCGGATGGAGCGCAGCGCAATCCGGGAAAATCGTGCAAACCGATGCAGTCATCCCGGATTGCGCTACGCTCCATCCGGGCTACGGACGATCCGGTCTATCTTGCGGGCCTTTCGATCTGCTCCGCCGAGCGCGTTTCAGCCCAGCGCAAGAAGATCGAAATGACTTCGCCGAGCCTATCCGGAGGACACGCCCCGGTGAATACATCGTCCTTCACGCGACAATGGAAAAACTGCCGGTGATCGCTTGATTGAAGCTCGGCAATTTCTTCGAAAGCCCGACCGGACAAATATGTATCTCTAAGCTCCACCCTGAAGTTCCAACCGGGATTGTCGAGCGTCTCGATCGTTATCCCGTAGGTGTGCTCCCAGTCTCCATTGCATTGGGCCGCGTACCAGCGCTCCAGTCGTTCAAGCACTTCGCCTGCGTCTTGCATCGGATTTCTGTCCGTTGGATGATCAGCTTGTAGGGTGGGTTAGCGTCAGCGTAACCCACCTCTTTTGTCTCCGCGTCGAGGGACGTGGTGGGTTACGCCGCGCGAATTGCGCTTCGCGCAATCGCGGGGCTAACCCACCCTACAAGGTCACGCCACAGCCGCATCGGGCACGCGTGCGGCTTCCATCGGCTGCTTGCCGCGTATCAGGTCCGAGGCGCGGTCGGCGATCATCATGGTGGAGGCATTGAGGTTCGCCGAGATCATGCGCGGCATGACGGACGCATCGATGACGCGCAGGCCTTGCAACCCGTGGACGCGGAGCTGGTCGTCGACCACGGCCCAGGTGGAATCCGCCGGGCCCATGCGGCAGGTGCAGCCGGGGTGGAAAGTGGTGGTGCCGCGCTCGGTGGCGGCGGCCAAGAACTCGTCGTCGGTGTTGATGTTGGGGCCGGGGAAATCCTCGTAGGCGTAATAGGGCGACAGCGGCGCGCTCTTCAAAAGCTTGCGCGCGAGCTTCATGCCGCCGACGATGACGCGGCGGTCGAGCTCGGCGTCGAGATAGTTGGTCTGGATGATCGGCGGCGCGAACGGATCAGACGAGCGGATGCGGACATAGCCGCGACTCTCGGGGCGCTGCTGCCAGGAGGCCACCGTCATGCCGGGCTCGTCCTCGAGCTGGCCCTGCACGCCTTCCTTGTAGCTCGCCGGCGTGAAGGTGAGCTGCAAATCGGAGCTTTCCGCGCTCTCGCCGGAATGCCAGAAACAGTAGACCATGGTCGGCGACAGCGACAGCAGGCCTTTGCGCGCAGTCGCCCATTTCATCGCCTCGACCCAGAGACGCCAACCACGGCGGAGCTCGTTGATGGTCCTGATGTCCTTGACGCGCGCCACCGTGCGCGGGGCGTAGTGATCCTGCAGGCCTTCGCCGACCGGAAGCGCGTGACGCACGGCGATGCCGTGGGCGCCCAACAAATCCGGCGAGCCGATGCCGGAGAGCTGCAAGAGCTGCGGCGAATTATAGGTGCCGCCGGAGAGGATCACTTCCTTGTTGGCGCGGACTTCGACCGGCGTGCCGCCACTACCGCCCTTCATGTAGCGCACGCCGACGGCGCGCTTGCCCTCGAAGATGATCTCGGTCGCGTGCGCGTGGGTGTGGACATGGACGTTCGGTCGCTTCATCGCGGGCTTGAGGAAGGCGGTCGCGCCGGAGACGCGCAAGCCCTTGTCGATGGTGCGCTGGCAGTAGGAGACGCCCTCCTGCGTCTTGCCGTTGTAGTCGGGGTTGCGCGGAATGCCGAGCGAGACCGCGCCTTCCATGAAGGCTTCGCAGAGAGGATCGCGCCAGTTCATGGTGGTGACGGTGAGATTGCCGTCGCGGCCGCGATAAATGTCCTCGCCCTCGCCCACGCGTTTCTCCAGGCGCCGGAAGTAGGGCAGCACGTCGGCGTAGCCCCAGCCGCGATTGCCCATCTGCGCCCAGGTGTCGAAATCCATGCGCTGGCCGCGATTGTAGATATGGCCGTTGATCGAGGACGAGCCGCCGAGCGTCTTGCCGCGCGGCGCGTAGATGCTGCGCCCGCCGGTCCAGGGCCCGACCTCCTGTTGGTAGGCCCAGTTGATGCTCTTCATGTGGAAGGTCTTGATGAAGCCGGCCGGCAGATGGATGTAGGGATGCCAGTCGCTCGGGCCCGCCTCGAGTACGCAGACGCTGGTCGCAGGGTCTTCGCTCAGCCGGCTGGTGAGCACGCAACCGGCGGAGCCCGCGCCGACGATCACATAATCAAATCTGTCCATGGTGCCTCGGCCGCCTCTAGCGCGGCTTGTCGTTGAGTTGATAATTCAAATGCGTTCGCACGGTCGGCCATTCGGCCGCGGTGATGCTGTAGACCACGGTGTCGCGGAGCGTGCCGTTGGGCGCGACCTGGTGGCTGCGCAGGATGCCGTCCTGCTTGGCGCCCAGGCGCTCGATGGCGCGGCGGCTCTGGTGATTGAAGAAATGCGTGCGGAATTCCACCGCGATGCAGTCCAGGGTCTCGAAGGCATGGGTGAGCAGCAGCAGCTTGCACTGCGTGTTGAGCGGGCCGCGCTGCGCGCTCTTGCCGTACCAGGTCGAGCCGATCTCGACGCGGCGGTTGGCGGCATCGATGTTCATATAGGTCGTCATGCCCACGATCGTGCCGCTGCCATCGAATACGGTGAAAGGGAGCATCGAGCCTGCAGCCTGAAGTCCGAGCCGGCGGTCGATTTCCTTGCCCATGTTGTCCGGCGTCGGAATCGCGGTGTACCAGATGGTGGAGAGCTCGCCATCCTTCACGGCCTCGATCAGCCCCTCGCGGTGCTGATGCGACAGCGGCTCGAGACCGGCATGCTGTCCGCGCAGGGTGATGGGATCGGGCCAGGGCATATTGAAGTCTCCTTAGGTCGCGTCATTGCGAGGAGCGAAGCGACGAAGCAATCCAGACTGTCACCGCGGACGCATTCCTGGATTGCTTCGCTTCGCTCGCAATGACGGTCACTAGCACCGTTTATTGGTTTAGGAAATTGAGAGGCAAACCGCCGCGCGGCCAGTCCATGGCGATCAGCTCGCCCCTGCCTGAGAGCGTGATGTAGGCGGTCTTCAGCTCGGGGCCGCCGAAGGCAATGTTGGTGGTGACGCGGTCGCCGGTCGGGACCTGCTCGACCAGGGTGCCATCGGGTGCGATCACCGAGATGCAGCCGGAGACGAGGGTGGCGACGCAGACATTGCCGTTCGCTTCGACCGCCAGCGAGTCGAACATCTGGTAGCCGCCGAGGCCGCAGATCGGTTTGCCCCGCTCGCCGCGATAGATCACGTCGCGCGGCTTGAGCGTGCCGGGCGCGGAGAGCTCGTAGGCCCAGAGCCGGCCCGTCGGCGTCTCCGCGATGTAGACGGTGGTCTCGTCGGGCGACAGACCGATGCCGTTCGCCGGCAGTATGCCGTGCACGACTTCGACGATCTCCTTCATGCCGGGCTTGAGATAGTACATGCCGCCGACGTCCATCTCGCGCGCGCGGCGCTTACCGAGATCGGAGAACCAGAGGCCGCCCTGCTTGTCGAACACCAGATCGTTCGGCCCGCGCAGATCGTGCTCGCCGCAACTGGTGACGACGGTTTCGACCTGGCCGGATTGCAGATCGACGCGCTGGATCGAGCCGCCGAGATAATCGTCGGGCTGCGGACCCGGCATGATCATGTTGCGGGTCGGGATCCAGGAGAATCCGCCATTGTTGCAGATGTAGATCTTGCCGTCGGGGCCGAGGGCTGCGCCGTTCGGGCCGCCCGGAATCTTCGCGACGATCTCCTTGCGCCCGTCGGGATGGATTCGGGTCAGGCGCTGGCCGCGGATTTCCACCAGCACGACCGAGCCGTCCGGCATCACGACCGGCCCTTCGGGAAATTCGAGGTCGGTGGCGAGAACGCGGACGTTGGACATGTGGGGACCCTCCCGGCTGCTTGTTATGACTTGCACGGGATGTCCGGCACGGGCCCCACACGCAAGATTGCCTGCGGTTATGGCAAAGTCACCGGGGCTTGCCAAGCAAGCGGGATGGTATGCCAGCGTTGCGCGCTAATCTCGCACGGGTATCCAAATCTCCAGGCCGCCATTGCCGGTGGCGGGATCGAATTTCTCGTCGTAGCGTTCGAAGTTCGGCGCATCGGCAGCCTTCAGGCCGGAGGCCGGCAACCACTGATTCCAGATAGCGTTGACGGTGCGCCTGATCGAGGCGACGTGGTCGGCGTGGGTGAACACCGCATAGCGCTGCTCGGGGATACGGATACGGCCGAAGCGGCGGGGCAGCTCGGAGAAATCGGCGACCTCGACGCCGGCGATGTAGTCGAAATTGCCGGCATCGTCGCCGTTGCAGCAGACGCCATAGGCGACCGGTCCAACGCGCGCGGGAATGTCGGCGACATCCTGGTGGAAGCGCTGCCACAGTCCGGGAATCACCGCGCCGTTGTCGCAGGAGATGCGCTCGTTGATGCCTGCGATGAGGAAGGCCTTTGTGGTTTCGAAGCGCGGGGCGGCGAGTTTGTCGGAGATGGTCGAGTCCATGAGGATCGGCTCCTGAAGCTTGAGATGGCCGGTGCATTGCGCGGCGCGCACCGCTTCGGGCGTGGTGCCGAATTGGTCGCGGAACGCGCGGGTGAATGCTTCGTGCGAGCCGTAATCCGCCTCCAGCGCCAGCGAGAGGATGTCCGGCGCGCCGTTCGCAAGACTGCGCGCCGCTTCGCTCAGCCGCCGCGCGCGCACGTACCGCATCACCGGCAGGCCGGTGGCTGCGGCAAACGCGCGCACGATGTGGAACCGCGACACGCCTGATATCGCAGCAATCTCGTCGAGCGTCATAGGCTCGGCCAGATGGCTCTCGACATACCAGAGCGCGCGCTGGGCTGGGTTCATGGCGTCTCTCTCGTTCGAAGCGCAACCATGATGCACGGAAGTCCGCAGGCTTCGCTTGATCGGCGTTGCGGTCCCGCAAAAGGATAACGCTGGAACAGCCGCTGGCAACATCCGGGCGTTCATGGCTACACTCGGGACGTCCTTGAAACCGCTCACGAGAAAGCAGGAGGAACCCCATCATGAAGATCACCGATGTGCGGGCGCATCATATCCGCATCCCCTATGACGCCGGTGTCGCGAGCTTCCGTCAGGGCGCCTCCGCCATCACCGCCCTCGACATGGTGATGGTCGAGGTCACCACCGACGCCGGCTTGACCGGCTGGGGCGATGCCTTCGCCTATGTCTGCCCGCGCACCACGCGCAGTGCCGTCGAGGAAATGATCGCACCGCAGGCCCGTGGGCTGGAGGTTCCCGATGCCGCCGGCATTCCCGCGGTGATGGAGCAGATCCAGCGTAATCTGCATCTGTTCGGGCGTTACGGCATCACCATGTTCGCGATTTCCGGGCTCGACATCGCGCTGTGGGACCTCGCCGCCAAGATCAAGGGCGTGCCGCTGCACCGCCTGCTCGGCGGCACCCGGCGCCCAGCCATTCCGGCTTATGCGAGCCTGTTGCGGATCGGCTCGCCCGACAACATCGCCGCCGAATGCAAGAAGGCGCTCGCGCTCGGCTACGGCGCCATCAAGCTGCACGAGACCACGGCGCCGGCGGTGTTTGCCGCGCGCGCGGCGATCGGGCCCGGCATTCCGCTGATGGTGGACATGAACTGCCCGCTGTCCGGCGAAGAGGCGATCGCGTTCGCCAGGACATGCCGGGACGCGCAGCCGATGTTCCTCGAGGAGCCGATTTGGCCGCCGGAGGATTTTACGGCGCTCGCCGAGGTCCGCAGCAAGGGCGGACTCGGCGTCGCGGCCGGCGAGAACGCCTGCACGGAATATCAATTCCGCCAGATGATGGATGCGGGCGCGGTCAGCCACGCCCAGCCGTCGGTGATCAAGGTCGGCGGCATCACGGAATTTCTGAAGGTTGCGGCGCTCGCGGATCGGCAAGGCGTCAAGATCGTTCCGCACTCCCCGTATTTCGGCCCCGGCCTGCTGGCGACCTTGCATCTCCTGGCAGGGCGCGACGACGGGTTGGTCGAGATGTTTTACCTGAAGCGCGAGGCCTGCCTCTGGGGAGGCCGCGCCGATGTCGATGCCACCGGCCATGTCGCGGTGCCGACCGGACCTGGACTCGGCTATGAGCCCGACCGCAGCGTGATGGAGCGATATCGCGTCGCCTGAGCGCGGCGCCTATTTCGCCGCATCTTTCGGCGGCGGCGCATCCTGTTTCTTCTTTACATCCTCCGCGGTCTTCGCCTGCGCGCTCTGGAGATCGCCGAGCATCTTCTGCAAGCCGGCCACCGTCGTCTTCAACGCGTCGATCTGGCGGCCCGCGGCATCCAGCTTCTGCTGGTGATCGAGATTCAGCCTGGTGATCGTCTTCTGGAGGAAGTCGACGTTGCTCTGGAGGCAGCTGGTGCGGCGCTCCATGGTCTTCTCGACGGTGCAGATCTCGATGCCGGGCACGTCCTGCGCGCGGACCGGCGCAATCGCCAGCGTGGCGAGCAGCAACATCGCGAAGCAGACGCCGGTGCCTCGAAGCAGCATGCAGGTTCCTCGTCAAATCAATCACGGCAATGTGCGCTTTTTGCACGCGGCCTGTCGAGGCTACCACACTCGCACCGCATTCTCGCGTTGAGCTTGCAGCTGTTCCCTCGGACGGGGAGCGATGATCTGCACGCGGAGGAAATGGGCGCTCCTTCCGCGGCTTTGTTTAGGGGAGTTTTTGATGGCAACGCGCGACAGACGACTGGCGGAATTCGACGGCGCCGGAGAACCGCCGCCTGGCCTTGCAGTCGAAGTGCTGTGCGAGGACCACAGCGGGACTTATCAGCTGCCGTTCGCCTGCCGCTATGTCGAGGGACGCTGGCAGAACCACACGGCCGGTGTCGCGGTCGAAGCTACCGTCATCGGCTGGCGCGTCCCGCGCATGAAGCATTCGGGCGTGGCCTGAGCACCGATGTCTGTCTCAAAATGCAACGGGGTCGCGTCCCGGCTTAACCTTCGGAACGCGGCCCGAACGAATCGCGTCCGAATCAGCCGTAGGGCCCCGTACGCGCCTGTTCACGGCTAGATGTCGCAACTGGCCACCAGGCGCATACAATATCTGCGCACCGCTTGAGCAGGGCCAGCCAGCCATGGGCGTCAAAAGTTAACGGCTTCAATGACATGACCGCGGGTGCGGCGATTGGATGCTCGCTTCCAAAACAGGCAGATGACACCTGGCCTGCCTAATATTCGACCTCGAGCTCCTCGATCTCGGCCGGCTCATCCTTTGCCGCCGCGATCCATTCCTTCATCTCCGGCATGGCCATGATGGTATCGGCATAGGCCTGCAGCTGCGGCTCGAGCTTGACGTTATAGGTCACGAAGCGCGTCACCACCGGGGCGTACATCGCATCAGCCATGGTGCGGGTCTCGCCGAACAGGAAGGGCCCGCCCGATTTGTCCAGGCAGTCGCGCCAGATCGCCCAGACGCGATCGATGTCGGCCTGCGCGCGCGACCAGATCTTGAAGCCGGGGAAGTGCCCCTTCAGATTGACCGGCAGCGAGGCGCGCAAGGTGGTGAAGCCGGAATGGATTTCGCCGCAGATCGAGCGGCAATGCGCGCGCTGGACGCGATCCGCGGGCAACAGCCCTGCATCCGGCATCGCCTCGTTGAGATATTCGGCGATTGCCAGCGTATCCCAGACGATCGCGCCGTCGTGCCGCAGGCACGGCACCAGGATCGACGATGACAACAGCAGGATTTCGGCGCGCGCCGACGCGTCGTCCGGCGCGGTGACGATCTCCTCGAAATCGAGCCCGGAAAACTTCGTCAGCAGCCAGCCACGCAGCGACCAGGACGAATAGTTCTTGCTGCTGATGGTCAGTGTCGCCTTCGCCATGTGGCCTTCCCTCACGCCTGTGACTTGCACCCGCCCGGACTGCCGAGTGCGCACCGCCTGTGCTTCCCGCGAAAAGAGCAGCAAGCGACGTGCCAATCTTGAGGGCGGCCCATCTCCGGTTTGGCTCCGATATTGCATAACAGCACGGGGACAGGTGGGCGTTTCAGTATGATGTCGATGTATTATCAGGCCTTTCAGAACCATATGGACCTGACGGCGCCGTGGCGGTCGGGGGCTTCGTCCGCGCTCAAATTCCTCAATCTGGTGCCGCAGGGCTTATCGGATCAGGTCGTCGGCCGGCTGTCGGCCGCGCTGGAGCTGATCTCCCGCTCCACCCTCACCTACCACCGCCCCGCCTACGGCATCGACAGCGTCATGGTCGGCAATCGCGAGGTCGCCGTGACCGAGGAGATCGCTTATGCGACTCCGTTCGGCTCGCTGCTGCGCTTCAAGAAGGAAGGCGTGGGCGAACAGCCGCGCATGCTGCTGGTGGCGCCGATGTCCGGCCATTTCGCGACGCTGCTACGCGGCACCGTGAAGACGCTGCTGCAGGATCACGACGTCTACATCACCGACTGGCACAATCCGCGCGACATTCCCCGCAGCGAGGGCCGTTTCGGGCTCGACGACTACACAGAGCATCTGATCGACTTCCTCGGCCAACTGGGCCCGCGCCCGCACATGGTCGCGATCTGCCAGCCCTCGGTCTCTGCACTCGCGGCCGCCGCGATCATGTGCGAGGGCAACCATCCTTCGCGGCCGGCGACGTTGACGCTGATGGCCGGCCCGATCGACACGCGCATCCAGCCGACCAGAGTCAACGAATTCGCCAAGAGCAGGCCGATCGACTGGTTCGAGCAGAACCTGATCAACTACGTGCCGATGCAGTGCCGCGGTGCCTTGCGGAAAGTCTATCCCGGCTTCGTGCAGCTCACCGCCTTCGTCTCGATGAATCTCGAGCGCCACATCAAGCAGCATATCGATCTCGCCGATCACATCGCCAAGGGCGAGAAGGAGAAGGCGGCCAGCATCAAGACCTTCTACGACGAATATTTCGCCGTGATGGACCTGCCCGCGGAATTCTATATCGAGACCGTGCGCGACGTGTTCCAGGAGCACCTTCTGCCCCAGGGCAAGCTGATGCATCGGGGACGTCCGGTGAACACCAAGGCCGTCAGCCGCATGGGGCTGATGACGGTCGAGGGCGAGAAGGACGACATCTGCTCGATCGGCCAGACGCTGGCCGCGCAAGACCTCTGCACCGGCGTGCGCGCCTATCGCCGTGTGCACCACATGCAGGCCGGCGTCGGCCATTACGGCGTGTTCTCGGGCAAGCGCTGGAATAACGAAATCTATCCGCTGCTGCGGGATTTCGTGCACGTGAACTCCTGAAGCCGCGCCAAATTTCTTTCAGCAGGATTGGACAAGGCAGCGCTGCTTTGGGAAAGACGCTGGCGCTGCACCAGACCTAAAACCTGGCCATGCCGCTCGCCCCGGAGGCCAAGCCATATCCGAACTTCCCACCCCAGCTGCAACACCCGCCGCGGTCGTCGAGGCATTGAAGGCGGTCGCAGGCAATCCGCCGAAGGTGCGCGCGAGCTTCGCTAAGGGGCGATGTGTGCGCGGAACCTACGCCCCGTCCGACCGCGCGGCAGAGGTTACGCGATCGCTGAGCTTCACCAAGCCCTCGCGTGTGCTCGCGCGCTTCTCCGTCGGCGGCGGCAATTCCGGGGTGACCGACACCGACAACCTCGTGCTGCGCGGCTTCAGCTTCAGGCTTGGCGACGACGCCCATCGCTCGGACATCCTGACGGAAACCGCTCCGGTGCATTTTGCACGGACGCTCGACCAGATGCTCGCCTTCCTCGAGGCGCGCATTCCGGGCGCGGACGGCAAGCCTGACATCGAGAAGGTCCGGGCCTTTTCCGCGGACAATCCTGAAACACTGAACCAGGCGAACTACCTCGCGGCACGCCGGCTGCCCGGCAGCTTTGCCGGCACGACCTATTGGGGCGTGCACGCCTTTCCCGCGACGAACGCGAAGGACGAGACCCGCTTCATCAAGTTCAAGGTCGCGCCTGTCGGCGGCGACGTCACCTTGAGCGAGGACGAAGCCAGGACGAAGTCGGCCGATTTCCTCCATGACGATCTCGCGCGGGGAATCGCAGCCGGCGATGTCCGCTTCAACGTGATGGCCTTGCTCGACCGTCCCGGCGATCCCACCATGGACGTGACCCTGCGATGGCCGGACGAGGACAACCGTGAGCAGGTGCGGCTGGGGACGATCGTCATCACCAGCCTCGAGGCCAACGAGGCCTGCGACGGCTCCATCTTCAATCCCGCCAATCTTGCCGACGGCATCGGCCATCCGCCGGACGAGATCTTTGCGGCGCGCCGCACGGCCTACACAATCTCGCTGTCGAAGCGCCGGTAAATTCAAGTCTTGTCCCGTCCGCCATCCGTTTCGCGGCGCCACGCGCCCGGACTGACACCGACGATGGACGAGAACACGCGGGTGAAATGGCTCTGATTGGCAAATCCGGCCGAGATGGCAATCTCGGACAACGGCAGGTCGCGGACTGTCATGAGTTGCTTGGCCGCCTTCACGCGCTGCTGGAGCAGCCATTGATGCGGCGGCAGGCCGGTGGAGATCCGGAATGCGCGTGAGAAGTGGCTGACCGACAGGCCAAGCTCGGTCGCGATCAGCTGTAGCGCGATCTTGCCCGAGAGATCGGAATCGAGCCGGTCACACGCACGCTTCACCTGCCATGGCGCGAGACCGCCGCGGCTCGGTTCTGCGGCTGGCTTCAGCCCACCATAGGTCTGGGCGACATGGGCGGTGAGCGCGAGCATCATGTGATCGACGAAAAGCTGGTTGGTCTCGTCGGGCCGACGCAGTCCGTGCTGCAACGAGGCGCCGACATGTCGAACGACTTCGTCGTCATGACCGACACCGGGCTCGTAGCTGAGCTCGCCAACGCGCGGCCCGCCCGGTTGCCTGGCAACGCTGTTGAGCGCCGAGCGCGGCAAATAGAAGAAGAGCGAGTGAAACGGCTTGTCGATCACATAGCGCGGATCGCGCTTGAGGTCGTACAGATAGGTCGCACCTGCGCGAACATCCGCTTTGGTGACACAGCGGCCCTCCTCCCAGCATTCGCAATCCGGATAGTCGCGGAGTTTCAGGCTGAGGAGATAGGCATCTTCCGCCGCCAGCGAGCCGGAAATATCCGGTGTCGGATCGTCGTTGCGGACTTCGGTAACCGCGAGCTCGGCGCTGTGCAGCGAACGCGTGATCAGGACCGGTGCTTGCTTCGAGCGAAGGCCCTGCCCGAGCCTCTGCCCGTAGACGCCTGCTTGTGTCATTCTAGCAAATCCATCCGAAGGCACGTCTTCGCCGGCCCTCCCGAGATCCGCGCATTATCGGAGATCGCCGGCCGACGGTCCAGCTGCAGCGCATAACACGAAGCCGTCGCGGCGGGCGGGTGCAGCGGGCCGCGACGCGATGATTTCATTGTGATTTCAGCGTGATGTCACCGGCCCGGCATGGCGAAGGACAACACCGTTGACCTGCCAGACAGATTGCTGCGCGACTTCATCGTGCATTTCGGAAATGATTTGCGGCCTGCGCACGTCAGGCGGACCATTCCTCGCCCCAGACCTGGACGACGTGGCCCGGCGACACCTCGCGATATTGGCGCACGGGCGGCTGGTAGTCGGGCGCGCGCACCGGGCTTCTGATCTCGTCGTTCGCTACCTCGCGCCTGGTGCCGCGGCGCGCTGGATCGGGCACCGGCACGGCCGCCATCAGCTTCTTCGTATAGGGATGCTGCGGATTCCCGAACAAGGCCGCGCGCGGACCGGTCTCGACGATCTCGCCGAGATACATCACCGCGACGCGATGGCTCATGCGCTCGACCACCGCGATATCATGGGAAATGAAAAGATAGGCAAGTCCCATGCTGGCCTGAAGATCCAGCATCAGATTGACGACCTGCGCCTTGACCGAGACGTCAAGTGCCGAGACCGCTTCGTCCGCGACGATCAGCTTCGGTCCGAGTGCAAGCGCGCGGGCAATGCAGATGCGTTGACGCTGGCCGCCGGAAAATTCGTGCGGAAAGCGCGCGGCCATATCGTCAGTGAGACCAACGCGAACGAGCAAATCGGCGACCTTCTCCCGCGCCTGCGACGCGGTGGCGAGCCCGTTGGCGAGCAACGGGGCCGCAATCGCCGTTCCCACCGACATGCGCGGGTTGAGGCTCGCGAACGGATCCTGGAACACGATCTGCATCTGCTTGCGAAAGTCACGCAAGGTGCGGGCATTCATCGCCAGCACATCCTGCCCGTCGATCAGAACGGTGCCGCTGTCCGGCTCCGTCAGCTTGAGAATGGAGCGGCCCGTCGTCGACTTGCCGCAGCCGGATTCGCCGACCAGCGCCAGCGTCTCGCCGGCGCGCAAGGTGAAGGAGATGTTCTCGACCGCATGGACGCGGCCGGAGACCTTGCCGAACAAGCCCGAGCGGATTGGGAAGCGCGTCGTGAGGTTGGAGACTTCAAGCAGCGGTCGCTCGGCAATCGAGACCGTATCGGGCGTCTCGGTCGGCTCGTCCGCGGTGCCCGTTACCTTGTCGACGATCGGAAACCGCATCGGCCGCGTCCGCCCGTCCATCGAGCCGAGCCGCGGCACGGCGGCGAGCAGCGAGCGGGTATAGGGATGCGACGGTGAAGCAAAGATACTCGAGGTACCGTCGGTCTCCACCGCATGGCCGCCATACATCACCACGGTGCGATCCGCGATCTCCGCCACCACGCCCATGTCGTGGGTGATGAAGAGGATCGACATCCCCTCCTCGTTCTGGAGCTCCTTCAACAGCTCCAGGATCTGCGCCTGAATGGTGACGTCGAGCGCAGTGGTCGGCTCGTCCGCGATCAGCAGCTTCGGCTTGCAGGCCAGCGCCATCGCGATCATCACGCGCTGGCGCATGCCGCCGGAGAAACGATGCGGATGCTCGTGGAAGCGCGATTTTGCCGCGGGGATGCGAACGCGATCGAGCAAGCGGATGGTCTCGGCCTCCGCCGCCGCGCGCGACAGGCCGCGGTGCTGGATCAGTGCTTCCGCAATCTGGAAGCCGATGGTCAGCACCGGATTGAGGCTCGTCATCGGCTCCTGGAAGATCATGGCGATGTCGTTGCCACGAACATCCGTCATGCTCGCTTCGGGCAGCGTCAGCAGGTCGCGGCCGGCAAGCCGGACGCTGCCTTCGACGCGGCCGTTCTCCTTCGGAATGAGCCGCATGATCGAGAGCGCGGTGACGCTCTTGCCCGAACCGGACTCGCCAACGATCGCCACGGTTTCCCCCGAGGCAATATCGAACGACACGTCGCGGACGACGGGACTCCATTGCCGTTCGCGGAGGAAGGACGTCGTCAGGCCTGAGACCGACAGCACCGGCGACGGCGCGTTGGCAGCGACTTGATCAGCTCCGCTTGCGCCCATGCTCATGCCGGTGTCCTAATAGCCACGAGTACGGTCGACACGCCCCGGCAGCACTTCACCGCGACGGTGGCGTGCGATCACGTCCAGCACGAAATCGACCGCCGCATCCGGCGTCGTCATGCTGGCATTATGCGGCGTGACCAGGATGCGTGGGTGGCTCCAGAAAGGGTGGCCCGCAGGCAGCGGCTCCGGCTCGGCGACATCGAGGACAGCACCCGACAACGCGCCGCTGTCGAGCGCCGCGAGAAAGTCGGCTTCGACCAGATGCGGGCCACGCCCGACGTTGACGAGCGACGCGCCGCGCGGCAGGTGCGCGAACAGATCCGCATCCAGGATGCGGCGGGTCTCATCGGTCAGAGGCAGCAGGCAGACGAGAATGTCGGTCTGCGCAAGGAAATCCGGCAACGTCTCCATGCCCGCATAACAGGTGACGCCGTCGATCTCGCGCGGCGAGCGATTCCAGCCGAGAAGCGGAAAGCCGAACGCCTTGAAGCGGTCGAGCACGGCCTGGCCGAGCTGGCCGAGCCCCATCACGCCGACGCGACGACATTTGGCCGGCGTGATCCGGATCTCGCGCCAGACCTGTTCCTTCTGCTGGCCAATGAAGTGCAGGAGATCGCGATGCAGCGCGAGCACAGCCATGGTGACGTATTCGACCATCGTCTCCGCGATGCCCGGCTCCAGCATGCGCACCAGGGGAATGTGCGGCGGAACTTTTGACGCGTCGAACTGATCGACACCCGCGCCGACCGAGAAGACCAGCTCGAGATTGGGGAAAGTCGTCGCGATGTCGTCCGGCGGCACCCACGCCACGAGATAGCGGACGTCAGCGGGATCGCCGATGTCGGGCCAGAGCCGAAACGGAACATCGGGCGCGCGCTCGGCGAAGAAGCCCGCCCACTCAGCGCCCCGAACCATGTTGGCCTTGTAGAGAACCGTCATGCTGCAAGACCCTCAGAACGGGCTGACCGGCGCGAGCCGGCGGCCGTCGATCAGGCGCTTGTGGCTGTAGGCCGCGGGATCGACCAGCGGCGTCGCGCCCGTCACGATGTCGGCGGCGAGCTTGCCGGCCGCAGGACCGATGCCAAAGCCGTGGCCGGAGAAGCCGGTGGCGAGAAAGAAGCCGGGCATGGCGTCGACCGGCGAGATCACCGGAATGGTATCCGGCGTGCAGTCGATCGTCCCGCCCCAGGCTTCCGCAATCTCGATATCCTTCAATTCAGGGTTCGACTTGATCAGCGAAGCCAGCGCGGCATTGACCAGCGACATGTCAGGCGCGGGATCGCGCACGCGCTCGGTCTCGAACGGCGACGGCTTGTCCAAGCTCCAACTGGTGCCCCGCATGAGCTGGTCGAAGAAGGATTTGCCGAACGACAGTTTCAACCCGTTCTTGCGATGCAGATAGGTCGGCCAGAAGGTTCGCGCGTAGCGGAACAGATCGGGCGACAGTTCGACCGTACCGCGGTTGCGCAGCGCCAGGGTAAAGCCGCCGTCGAGCCGGCGGCGGATGCAATAGAAATCGGTGCCGAGCGCGCCGGAGGTAATCTCCGGCCCCGGCGTGGTCCGGCACGCGGTGGCGTTGACGAGGCCGATCGGCAGCTCGATGCCGTGGCGTCGGCAGAACAGCGACGACCACGCTCCGCCGGACAGCAGCACCGATTGCGTGCGAATGGTGCCCTTCTCGGTGACGACGGCGCTCACCCGTCCGCCCTGCGTCTCCAGTCCGCGCGCAGCGCAGTCCTGATGAATGGTGACGCCGTGTTTTCGGGCGGCGGTCGCAAGCGCAGGCACGGCCATCGAGGGCTCGGCGCGCCCGTCGCTCGGCGTGTGCAGGCCGCCCACCCATGTCTCGGAATTGCCGGGCAGACGCTCGGCCACCTCGGCGGGCGTCAGGACGGTCGAGTGAACCTGCATGTCGCGCGCCGTTGCGGCCCATCGCTCCCAGCTGGCGAGCTCGTCCTTGCTCTTGGTCAGGAACAGCACGCCGGTGCGGCGGAAGCCGGCATCGACGCCGGCGTCGTTCTGCATGTCTTCCCACAGGCGCAGCGCCTCGCGGGCCAGCGGGATCTCCTCACGCGCGCGGCCCTGCTGACGGCACCAGCCCCAATTGCGGCTCGACTGCTCGCCGCCGACATGGCCCTTCTCGACCAGGGCGACGGAGAGACCCTTCTTCGCGAGATGATAGGCCGCGGACACGCCGATGACGCCGCCGCCGATGACGACGACGTCAGCCTGCTGAGGCAGGCGTTCGTCGCTATTTATACGGGTGAGCGGCGGGGACATGGGGCACTCCTGGAAATCAGCTCGATCGAAGCTCGTCGGCTTGTCATGGGATGTTCATTCGCGGATCGAGCGCGTCACGCAGGCCGTCGCCGAGAAAATTGAAGCTCGTCACCGCCAGCGTGATGGCGAGGCCCGGCGCAATCGCGAGCCAGGGCGCGCTGGTAAGATAGATCTGCGCGTTGTTGAGCATGTTGCCGAGGCTCGCGGCCGGCGGCTGGATGCCGTAGCCGAGATAGCTGAGATAGGACTCCAGCAGGATCGCCTTGGCGACATTCAGCGTCGCCGCCACCACGATCGGCGCGATCGCATTGGGCACCAGCTCACGGAACATGATCCGCAGGCTCGACGAGCCGAACGCGAGTGCAGCAACCGCAAACTCGCGTTCCCGCAGCGAGCGCACCTGAGCCTCGACGACGCGGGCCACCCACATCCAGGCGGTTGCCGCGATCAGAACGGTGGTGGTGACGAAGCCGGGCTCGATGAGCGCCGCGAGCGCAAGCAGCAGGAAAATGGTCGGAAAACACAGCATGGCGTCGACGAGCCGCATCAGCACGGCGCCGACCACCCCGCCATAGAAGCCGGCGAAGGCGCCGACGGCGATGCCCCCCGCCATCGCGATCACCATCGCGACGAAGCCGATCGACAGCGAGACGCGCGCGCCCATCATCAGACGCGCCAGCACGTCGCGGCCGAGTTCGTCGGTACCGAGGATGTGCGCGCCGGAAAACGGCGGCGCGAACCGCTTCATGATGTCGATATAGGTGTCGTCGAACGGCAGCAGATAGGGACCGAAGGCCGAGCCGAGGACGAGCACGAGAATGATCACGGCGCCAGCGAGCGCGAGCCGGTGCCGGCGGAAGCGCCGCCAGGCGGCTTGGCCCGGCGCAAGCTGAACGGTCGAGAGGGCTGCGCTCGTCATCGCCTAGCCCACCCGTATCCTGGGATCGACGACGGCATAGAGGATGTCGGCGAGCAGGGAGCCGATCAGCACCATCATTGCCGAGAACATCAAAATGCCCATCACCACGGGGTAGTCGCGATAGCCGATGGAATCGAGAAACAGGCGCCCCATGCCGGGCCAGGTGAACACGGTTTCGGCGACCAGCGCGCCGCCGAGCAGCGTCGGAAACTGCAGGCCGGCAACGGTGATCATCGGCAGCAGGGCGTTGCGCAGCGCATGCACGGTGAGAATGCGCCATTCCGGCATGCCCTTGGCGCGCGCGGTGCGGATGTAGTCCTGGTTGATGACTTCAAGCATCGAGGAGCGCATGAAGCGGCCCCACATCGCGGTCTCGACCAGCGCCAGCACCAGGGCCGGCGCGATCAGATGATGCAGAAGGTCGAGGAAGGAGCCGTCGCCGACGGTCTCGCGGTTGCCGGCCGGTAGCCAGCCGAGCTTCACCGAAAAGACATAGATGGTGACGAGGCCGAACCAGAAGGTCGGGATCGACAGCGCGATCATGGCGCCGACGGTTGCGAGCGAATCGAACAGAGAATAGCGGCGGAGCGCGCCGAGCACACCGATCCAGCAGCCAAGCAGTACGGCGATGATGGTCGCTGTCGCCATCAGCTCCAGCGTGGCGCCGAGATGCGACGAGATCACCGCCAGCACCGCCTCGCCGTCGCGATACGAGCGGCCCCAATCGCCGCTCAGCATCCGGCCGAACCAGTCGAGGTACTGGATCGGCAGCGAACGATCGAGGCCAAGCTGCCTGGTGACGCGATCGAGATCCTCCTGCGTCATCTGCGCGGACGCAGCGAATTGCGAGAGCGGACCGCCGGGCGCCAGATGCAGGATGGCGAAGCCGATCGCGGACACGATCACCAGCAGCATGATCGCCTGCGCCAGGCGATTGGCGACGTAACGAGCCATCTCAGGCGATCTCGCGCACCTGAACCATTAGGCCCAATACCATTCGCGGATGTTCCAGCAGTTGATCGACATGTTGATGTTGGGGCGGAAACCTCGCAGCCCTTCCTTCACGCCTTCGGCGATGAAGCCCTGGAACAGCGGCAGGATCGCGAGGTCGTCGCGGATGAGCTTTTGCAGATTGCCATAGGTCGTCTTGCGCTGCGCCAGATCGAACTGCTTGGCACCTTCGGCGAGAAGCCGATCCGCCTCCGGGTTGCGATACTGATAGGTGTTGTAGCCGCGGCCACCCTTGGCAGGGATGGCGCCGGAGCCAAAGCGGGGCGTCACGTCGGGGTCGCTGCCGAGCATGAAATTCACCCCCACGATCACCGAGTTGAATTTCGATTGCTGCCAGAAGTCGCCCCAGATCACGGCGGCCGGCATGTTGTTGACGCGCATCGCGGCACCGATCGCGCGCCAGTCCTGGATCAGCAACTGCTGGGTCTGCTCGCGTACCGCGTTGCCCGACGTCGTGGAATTGGCGAATTCGAGCTTGACGCCGCCCTTCTCGCGCACCCCACCGGCGCCGCGGACCCAACCGGCCGCATCGAGCAGCGTGTTGGCCTTGGCCGCATCGTATTTGTGCTGCGGCAGTCCCTGCTGGAACGACCAGGCCTGTTGCGGCACGAAGCTTTCGGTCTGCGTCGGCAAGCCGTAGTTCAGCGCATCGATGATCGCCTGCTTGTTGATCGCGAGATACAGCGCCTCGCGCACGGTGCGGTCCGCCAACGCGCCGAACTCCAGATTGGGCGCGATGTGCTCCACCGACGACGTCGAGGAGACGAAGATCTTGCGGCCCTTCAGCGTCTTCGCCTCCTGCACGAAGTTTGGCAGAATGCCTTGCAGGCCGGTGTAGTCGACCTGGCCGGTGCGGAACTGGGTGTAGAGGACAGTGAGGTCAGGAATGTACTTGAACACCACGCGCTCAACGTAAGGTCCCTTGCCGTGATAGCCGGTATGGGCATTCAACTGAATGTGGTCGCCCGGCACGCGCTCGCCCCAGCGGAACGGTCCGGTGCCGACAGGCGCATTGTGGAACGGCGAGGCGTTCGGATCGGTCACCTTCTCCAGGATGTGCTTGGGCACGATGAAGGTCAGCGATCCCAGGATCGACATGTAGGGCGAATACGGAGCTTCCATGCGCCAGTGAATCTCGTCGGGCGCGACGACCTTGATGTCCTTCACGAGACTATGGCCGACCCGGCTGCGCGCGCGGAAATCGGGGTTGTTGATCAGCTCGAGCGAGAACTTCACGTCCTCGGCCGTGAACGCCGTGCCGTCGTGCCATTTCACGTCGCTGCGGAGCTTGATCTTCCAGGTCAGGCCGTCGGCCGACAGGCCGCCATTCTCGATGGTCGGGACCTCGCGGGCGAGATCGGGAACGAACTTGCCATCGGGATCGATGAACCAGAGCGGCGAGAACACCTGCCACCAGATGCCCTGGTCGACCTCGATACCCGGCATCAGGGGATGAAAGACCGTCGGCTCCTGCGACAGCGCCGCGATCACCTGCCCGCGCGGCTTGTCGGGCGGACTGGTCGGGCGTTCGGTCTGCGCAAATGCGCTGCCCGAAAGCGTCCATCCCGCCGCGGCGCCTGCGCCGAGCTGAAAGATCTGACGGCGATTCGGATTGCCGAGATGCAGTGCTCCAACGCCGAACTTCCCGGTGTCGTCCGCCATGACCACTCTCCGTTTTCGCACGCGGCACCGTCTCCCGCGCCCCCGAGATCCCCGGCAAAGGGACAGGAGTGGGCTTTAGTGCTTCTAAATTTTTCTATCAAAAGTTCATCACGACTAAATACAGCTGTCAATCGCATTGCTAGGATGCGCGACCTTTTCACTCCGACTGATGCTCCGGACCGTCCTTGTCCGGGGCTGAGGTGATGCATGGGAGAGCGACATGGATGGTCGCGGCGAGATCAACGATCCGAAGGATGCCCCGGCGATCGAGACCGACGATGCGGTCGACCAGCGCCTCGGCGAGACCGTGCGGCTGCTGCGCCAGCGTGCGGGCCTGTCGATCCAGGACGTCGCCAACAAGACCGGCCTCTCCAACGGCATGATCAGCCAGCTCGAACGCGCGCGCGCCATGCCGTCGATCCGCACGTTGCGCCTGCTCAGCATCGCGCTCGATGTTCCTATCTCCTATTTCTTCGAGACCACCGATCCCGCCGACGTGCAGCGCTACATCGTGCGCAAGAACAGCCGGCGCCTGCTGCGGCTCACCGCCAGCGGAGTCGTCAAGGAAGCGCTGACGCCGGCAGACAAAGGCCAGCTCGAACTCTACGAGCTCACGCTCAATCCCGGCGCCTCGTCCGGCACCGACTTCCTGCAGCACACCGGCGAGAAGGCGGGCTATATCCTCTCGGGGAGCCTGCGGCTGTGGCTCGACAACCAGGCCCATCTGCTCGAGGCCGGCGACAGCTTTCGCTTTCCGAGCATCGTGCCGCATATGTTCGACAACCCGACCCAGCAGACCGCCCGCGTGATCTGGGTGACGACGCTGCGCCAGACCGATTCGCCGGCAGGTTGAAGCGCCGCCAACCCGGCACCACCGCAAATTGCCCCTCGACGCCGCCGCGCGGAATCTGTAGCTCACATCTGTCGCTGACGTGGAGCCGGACATTGACAGGGCGGACACGGGGGGCCGCGACTGACGCGTTGGTGTGAGACCATGAAACTCAGGGGGCTTCTGACACTCGCGATGGCCGCGCAGGTCATCGTGACCGCGGCGGCTCTCCTTGTCTCCTATGCCGCGACCGGAACCGGATTCGGCATTGCCCAGATCGTCGCCCTGCTAGCAAGCGGCGCCATTGCCGTCCTGCTCGCTGGTCTGTGCACGCGCGCGATCGAAAACACGCAGGAAAAACGTGCCGCCGCGCAACTGGCCGAGCAGGCGCAGGCCAGCGCACAGATGACGCAAGCCGTCATCAAGACCGCGCTCGACGCCTTCATTCAGACCGACCAGAGCGGCATCGTGCTGGAATGGAGTCTTCAGGCCGAGGCCCTGACCGGATGGACGCGCAAGGAGGCACTCGGCACCGATGTAGTCAACCTCCTCATCGCCGAGCCGCTGCGCGACGGCTTCAGGCAACGCATGATGCGGCTGCTGCCGGAATTGTCGGATACGCCGATCGGCATCCGGTTCGAAGCGACCCTGCTGCACCGGGACGGCGACGAGATCCTGATCGAGGCCTCCAGCACGGCGCTCCGCATCGGGGAGCGCACTCTCATCAACAATTTCGTCAAGGACGTTACCCAGAAGCGCGCCGCCGCGGAGCAGCTGATCCAGGCCCAGAAGATGGAAGCGATCGGCCAGCTCACCGGCGGCATCGCGCACGAATTCAACAACATGCTCACCGTGATCACGGGCACGATCGAGATCCTCGCCGACGCCGTGAAGGACAATCCGCCGCTCGCGACCATCACCAAGCTGATCAGCGACGCCGCCGATCGCGGCGCCGCGCTGACGTCGAGCCTGTTGTCGTTTGCCCGCAAGCAGGCGCTCAAGCCGGCCGAGAGCGACATCAACGTACTGCTCGAAGAGCTCGCAAAGCTGCTGCTGGCAACCTTCGACAAGAAGATCGAAATCGTGACCCGGCTCGACGGCAACGTCTGGCTCGCCCTCGTCGACCGCGGCCAATTGAGCTCGGCACTTCTCAACCTCGCGATCAACGCCCGCGACGCGATGCTGGACGGCGGCAGACTGACGCTGACGACGCGCAACGTCGTGTTCGGCGTCCGCGAGGCCGTGGCGGTCGGAGCCGGCTATGCCGGCGACTATGTCGAGATCGAGATCGCCGACACCGGCACCGGCATTCCGCCGGCCATTCTGGAGCGGATCTTCGATCCCTTCTTCTCGACCAAGGACGTCGGCAAGGGCACGGGGCTTGGGCTCAGCATGGTATTCGGATTCATCAAGCAGTCCGGCGGCGGCATCAAGGTCGCTTCCGAAGAAGGACGCGGCACCATTTTCACGATCTACCTGCCGAAGGCGGAGGCGAGCACGCTTCGCCCCACCGGCTATGACGAGCGCAAGGTCGTGGGCGGGACGGAAACCATCCTCTGTGTCGAGGACGACCGCGACGTCCGCCAGTACGTTACGGTCCAGCTCGAAAGCCTCGGCTACAAGGTCATCCCGGCCGCCAATGCGGCCGAGGCACTCGCCATCTCGGCCGAAGGCACGCCCTTCGACCTGCTCTTCACCGACATCGTGATGGCCGGCACATTGAATGGACGAGAGCTCGCCGACGAGATGGTGGCAGCGCGCCCCTCGCTGCGGGTGCTATTCACGTCGGGCTATGCCTACGACGCCCCGCATGCGCAGGGACGCGCCACCAGGGGTGCCCCGCTCCTGACAAAACCCTACCGCAAGGCCGAGCTCGCGCGCATGCTGCGCCGCTCTCTCGACACCGCCGTCGACGACGCGGGCGATCCGATCCCGACGCCCTATTCCGTGCAGGCCGATCTCGAAGGCTTTCTGCGCAGGCAGGCGGCTGAACGCGACAGGCGTTAGTGCGAGTCTTGCGCATGGACAGCGCATGGCTGCTGCGCAACACTCCACGTCAGTTACAATCCCATTGGAGGCGAGCCATGACTGCACTCGAAAAGGGCATCACCGCGAACGGTACGGGCTATGGCGGCAAGACCTGGAACATCCTCGGCCAGGTCTACTTTCCGAAGGCCGTCACCGAGTCCACCTTCGCGTTCGAGACCAACAGCGAGCCCGGCCAGTTCGTGCCGGTGCACATCCATCCGACCCAGGACGAATTCATCCTGGTGCAGGAAGGCACGCTCGACCTAAAGCTCGATGGCAAATGGGTGAAGGCCCATGCCGGCGACCTCGTGCGCCTGCCGCGCGGGATCCCGCACGGCTATTTCAACAAATCCGACAAACCGGCCCGCGCATTGTTCTGGGTCTCGCCGATGCAGAAACTGGAGGCGCTGTTCAATCAACTCCATGACCTGACCGACCCGGCCGAGGTCGTGCGCATCTCGGCGCTGCACGAGGTCGACTTCCTGCCGCCCGAAGCCAACGACTAGGCTACGATCCCCCGACCGACGAATCGTTAGGGGAACTGGCCATGCCTGCACGACGTCAACTCCTCGCCATCGGGGCGCTTGGGCTGCTCCTTACGACGTTCGTCCCGAGCCGGGCGCAAACGCTCACCGCCAGGCAATCGGAAGCGGTTGCGACCTACGAGCGTGCGCTCGGCGATTTCAAATCCATTCTCTCCGAGCGGCGCCGCCAGATCGAGGCGAAGCAGCCGCTGCCGAACCTGCCGGGCCAGGCGCTGTATCTGGCACGCGTCGCCGTGATTAGCACCTACAAGGATCTCACCGATGCCATGCCGTCGCGGATCGGCAGGCCCAACAAGTTCGAGATACCACCGGCCTATTTCGATGCCGACATCGAGCCGCTGGTCGACGAATACGCAAAACTGTTCGACATCATGGAAGCGCCGCCGGCCGGCGCGCAGGACTCGGCGACGCCGTTCAAGGACGTGGTCGATCTCGCGGTCGCGATCGCGCGAGCCAAGGGACTTGCGCCTGGCCACGCCGAAGCCGCGGGCCGGATCAGCCTCGGGCTGTTCTTCGCCGAGACCAACGGCAAGCAGAACGTCCGCAACGGACGCTCGAACACCTATATGGGCAGCTTCCAGACCGGCCCGTCCGAGGATCGCAACGGCCGCAGGAAATGGGAGGCCATCAAGGGCGAGATCGCGGCGGCCGATCCCGACTTGAGCGCGCGCGACGACAAGGAGGAGGCGCGGGCCCGCGGCACCGATCATCGCTTCAATCACTGGACCAACGTGCGCGACGGGCTGATGAACGCGCATGCAGATATTTTCCGGGAGATCCCGGGGATCGTGAAGACGCTGCCCGACCCGATCGACCAGATGAAGCTGTTCGAGCTGATCCAGATCATTCCCACGCCGACGCGGGCGGCGCTCAAGTCCGTCGATCTCCTGAACTACAGGGTGTCCAGTCCGACCATCATGAAGCACCTGCGCAACAACAGCATCTTCGCATTCGGACGGGCCGACCGGGCGCGCACCTCGGCGAGCTTCCGGGAAATCCTTGGCGCGATGTGGCTGTTCAAGCGGAAATTCGAGAAGGCGATGGCGAAATATGCGGAGATCAAGCCGCGCTGAGGGGCAGCTTGCTCGCCGCATGGCACGAGGGTGAGAGGCGCCAGCCCGCGGGCATCCGCACTGCGGAGCCGTTGGGCCTGCCCCACTCCAACGAGATCGGCGCGTTCTTTGTGAGATTGTTGTCATGGGCCTCGCCCAAAATCCAACGCTCGTGGCGACGTAGACTCCTGCCGCACCACAGCGCTCCGAAGGGTCATCAAAGGCGCTTGGTGAAATGGTAGCGACGAATGCCACCACCCACGGTCTTGTTGCTGGCGGCATCGGCAATCTCTTCGCGCACGCTTCGGTATCCCGCGTTTCGATACAGAGCCAGCGCGTCCCGCTGAAGCTCCGACGTGCTCAGCTGCAGTTGCTGCCGATTTCGCCGGCGGCATTCATCCTCCGCGAACGCCAGCATCTTTCGCGCAATTCCCTGGCGCCGCAAGCCGGGAGCGACGTACATGCGCCGCAACTCCATCGCATGCTCGCCTGAGGCCTCCAAACCGAACATGCCGACGATCTCGCCGTCGGCAACGGCGACCCAGAAACCGCCGTTCCGGCTTGCATAATAATCCGCGAGCCGATCAATCTCTTCGGCGAGCGAGCGGACGATATAGCGTTCAAACTCCTCCGCCATATGCGTCGGAGCCAATAGACGATTCACCCGGATGAACAGCTCGCGCACGGCAGCGGCATCAGGCGGCGCGAAGGCGCGAATCTCAATCTCTCTTGTCATAGAGGCGCTGCCGCCGCTACTCGGTTCTTATAGGCGAATCCTTCAGGCCGTTGTTGTCATAGGCCTTGCGCAAGGTGCCGTTCGTCACCGCCTCGTTCATGAACTTGGCGGCGAAGGTCAGCGCTTGGGGATGGCCGAGCGGCACAGCGACCGCGGTGACGGTCTTCTTGAACGTCTCGTCGAGCACGCGCGTGCCCGGAATCTTCTGCGCCATCTTGTTGAGCTGGTCGCGCGACAGCGCGAAGGCATCGATCTCGCCGCTCTTCAGGAGGCCGAAGATCTCGTCATAGGTCTGGTAGCCCGTGACCTTCGCGTTTTTCAAATGCGCGACCGCGCCGCGCATTGTGGTGGTCGCGTTGACGGCCGCGACCTTGATGCCCACCTGGTCAAGCGTGGCAAAGTTACTGACGCTCGAACCGGCCTTGACAATGTAGGTGGCGTCCGCGACCTCGTAGATCGGGCCGAACATCATCCTGGTCTCGCGCTCGGGGTCCTTGGGGAGCCATGTGACGTCCCATGTGCCTTTGCCGGCGGCATCGGTGATCTGGCCGGAATTCTGGTGCACGACATATTCGACGGGCACGCCGAGCTGCGCGGCCATCTCCCTGCCGAGATCGACGGGAACGCCGGCATAGCCGGCCTCGGTCTTGGTGGACCAGAACGCGCCGCCCGCCGGGCTGATCGCGATTGCGACCCGCAGCTTGCCGGTCGGTGCGATCTCGTCCTTCAGACCATCGGCTAGCGCGGGCATGGCGACCGCCGCTGCGAGAACGAGGCCGGCAAGGACCGACTCAAGCACCGACATAAGAGACGTGGGCATGTCATGATCTCCCGACCTTTTCTTCTTTTATTCTTCTCTTGTTCTTCCCGACTGCTTCGCGCGTCGTCGCTCGGCCTTGACTCAATTCTGGTCGATCGTGCACGCGATGAAAAGCGGTTTGTGATGGCAAAACTGCCAAAGGCCACAGCGCGATCTGCAGTGCAAGGCCGACGACTGCCATGGCTATGGTGTTCCACGGCCGGGCATTTGTTGGTAGCCTCCCGCCCCGACAGACAGTAACCGGGGGCCACCGAATGACCTGCGCGAATCCCGCATCTCCCGCACGGCGCAACCGAGCCTGGAGACATGTCGGGCGGGCACTGGCCGCCGCGATGGCCGTCGCCGCGCTCGCCGGCTGCGAGGACAAGAACAGTTTCGTCGCGCCGCCCCCGCCCAAGGTGGACGTGGCTACGCCGGTGCAGCGCCCGGTGACGCGCTATGTCGAGGCCACCGGCAACACCGCGCCGGTCAAGAATGTCGATCTCGTCGCGCGCGTGCAGGGCTTCCTGCAATCGATCGACTACCAGGACGGCACCTTCGTCAAGCAGGGCACCCAGCTGTTCACGATCGAGCCCGAAACCTACAAGCTCAAGCTCGAACAGGCGCAAGCGGCCGAGGCCGGCGCGCAGGCCTCGCTCCGGCAGGCGGAGGCCGACTACAAGCGGCAGGCCGAACTGGTGCAGCGCCAGGCGGTCTCGCAGGCGACCCTGGACACTTCGACATCGAACCGTGACAACGCCCAGGCCAACCTGCAGCAGGCCCAGGCCAACACCAGGCTCGCCGAGGTCAATTACGGCTACACCAAGGTGAGCGCGCCGTTCGACGGCATCGTCAGCGCGCATATGGTCTCGATCGGCGAGCTGGTCGGCGTCTCCTCCCCGACCCAGCTTGCGACCATCGTCGCGATGGACCCGATCTGGGTGAACTTCACGGTCAACGAGCAGGACGTGCTGCGAATCCGGGCCGAGGCGCAACGGCGTGGCCTGACGCCGGCCGACCTCAAGCAATTCCCGATCCAGATCGGACTGCAGACCGAATCTGGCTATCCGCATGAAGGCCACCTCGACTATGTCGCGCCGACCATCAACACGTCGACCGGCACGCTCGCTGTGCGCGGCCTCGTGCCCAACGACAAGCGGGTGCTGCTGCCCGGCTATTTCGTCCGCGTTCGCGTGCCCTTCACCCAGGAGAAGGACGCCCTGCTCGTGCCCGACACCGCGCTCGGCAGCGATCAGGGCGGTCGCTATCTGCTGGTGGTCGGCAAGGACGACACCGTCGAGCAGCGCAAGGTGCAGATCGGTCCCGTCGACAACGGCCTGCGCGTGATCGAAAGCGGCCTGAAGCCGGACGACCGCGTGGTGACCGCAGGGCTGCTGCGGGTGATTCCGGGCCAGAAGATCGACCCTCAGGTGACGAAGATCGAGCAGCCGCAGACGTCTGCCAAGTAAGTAGGGAGCGCCTGCCATGATCTCAAAATTCTTCATCGAGCGGCCGGTCCTCTCGAACGTCATCGCACTGCTGATGATCCTGATCGGCGGCGTCGCGCTGTTCAACCTCGCGATCGCGCAATATCCCGACGTGGTGCCGCCGACGGTGCAGGTCACCACGCGCTATCCCGGCGCCAGCGCCAAGACCGTGATCGACACGGTTGCCTTGCCGATCGAACAACAGGTCAACGGCGTCGAGGACATGCTCTACATGCAGTCCTACAGCGGCTCCGACGGCACCTATACGCTGACCGTGACCTTCAAGATCGGCACCGACCTGAACTTCGCGCAGGTGCTGGTGCAGAACCGCGTCTCCAGCGCGCTGTCGCAATTGCCGCAGTCGGTGCAGAACCAGGGCGTCACCGTGCAGAAGCGGTCGACCTCGATCCTGCTGTTCGTGACGCTGACTTCGCCGGACAAGACGTTCGACAGCCTTTATCTGAGCAACTACGCCACCATCAACCTGCGCGACGAGCTCTCGCGCCTACCCGGCGTCGGCAACGTCACCGTGTTCGGCGCCGGTCAGTATTCGATGCGGGTGTGGCTCGATCCGAACAAGTTGCAGGTCCGTGGCCTGGTGCCGCAGGACGTCATCCAGGCGATCCAGCAGCAGAGCCAGCAGGTCTCCGCCGGTCAGGTTGGCGCGCCGCCGACGCCGCCGGGTCAGGCGTTTCAGTATACACTCAACGTCAACGGCAGGCTCGACGACACCACCGAGTTCGAGAACATCATCGTCAAGTCGGGCACCAGCGGCGACGTCACGCGGGTGCGCGACGTCGGTTGGGTCGAGCTCGGCGCGCAGACCTACAGCCAGATCTTCTCGCTCAACAAGCAGCCGGCCACCGGCATCGGCGTGTTCCAGTCGCCCGGCGCCAATGCACTCCAGGTCGAGCAGGCCGTCGAGAAGAAGATGGCGGAGCTTGCAAAGGCCTTCCCGCAGGGCATGAAGTACGACACGCCGTTTGACACCACCAAATTCGTGCAGGCCTCGGTGCACGAGGTCTACATGACGCTGATCGAGGCCGGCCTGCTGGTGCTGGTCGTGATCCTGGTGTTCCTGCAGGACTGGCGCGCGATGCTGGTGCCGGCAACCACGGTGCCGGTGACCATCATCGGGGCGTTCGCCGCCATGGCCGCGCTCGGCTTCACCATCAACATGTCGACCTTGTTCGCGATCGTGCTCGCAATCGGCATCGTCGTCGACGACGCCATCGTCGTGGTCGAAGGCGCGGCTCACAACATCGAGCAGGGCATGAACGGCCACGACGCCGCGATCAAGGCGATGGACCAGCTGTTCGCGCCGATCGTCGGCATCACGCTGGTGTTGATCTCGGTGTTTTTGCCGGCGTCGTTCCTCGCCGGGCTCACCGGCCGCATCTATTCGCAATTCGCGCTGGTGATCGCCGCGACCGCGCTTCTGTCCGCCATCAACGCGGCGACGCTGAAGCCGACCCAGTGCGCGCTCTGGCTGCGGCCGACGGTGCCGCCGGAGCAGCGCAACTTCTTCTATCGCGGCTTCAACGCGGTCTACAACCGCGTCGAGCGCGGCTACATCCGCCTGATCGGCGTGCTGTGCAGGAACAGCACGATCTCGGTCGCGATCGCACTGGTGCTGATCGTGATCGGCGGCTACGGGTTGTCGCGGGTGCCGACCGGCTTCCTGCCGATCGAGGACCAGGGCTATCTGATCGCCGCCGTGCAACTGCCCGACGGCGCCGCGCTGGGGCGGACCCAGAAAGTGCTCGACAGAGCGAGCGAGCTGATCAAGGACACGCCGGGAGTCCAGCAGGTCATCACCATTGCCGGCATCTCCGCGCTCGACAACAGCGCCAGCCTTGCCAACGCGGGCGTCGCCTACATCATCCTGAAGGACTGGGACGCGCGCAAAGGACCGGGCGAGGATCTGCGCTCGCTGGTCTACGGGCTGAACGACAAGCTCGCGGCCATCATGGAAGCGCGCACGCTGGTGCTGCCGCCACCGCCGATCCAGGGCATCGGCAACGCCGCCGGCTTCTCGATGCAGGTCGAGCTGCGCGATGGCAACAGCGATTTCGCCAAGCTCCAGGCCATCACGGGCGCGATGGTCAGCAACGGCCAGAGCCAGAGCGCGCTGCAGCGCGTCCAGTCCTCGTTCCGCTCCTCCGTGCCGCAATTCAATGTCGAGATCGACCGCATCAAGACCCAGACGCTGCATGTCACAACGGACCAGGTGTTCGCGGCGCTCTCAACCTATCTCGGCTCGTCCTATGTCAACCAGTTCAACAAGTTCGGCCGCGTGTTCCAGGTCTACACCCAAGCCGATCCCGCCTTCCGCGTCACCGAGCGCGATATCGCCAACATGATGGTGCGCAACTCGAACGGCGACATGATCCCGATCGGCACCGTCGCCACGATCACGCCGGCCAACGGTCCGTCGCTGATCAGCCTCTACAATCTCTATCCCTCCTCGACCGTGATCGGCCTGCCGGCGCAGGGCTATTCCTCCGGCCAATCGCTGAAGCTGATGGAGGAGATCGCGGACAAGACGCTGCCGCCGGGCACGGGCTTCGAATGGACCGCGATGTCCTATCAGGAGAAGGCCGTCTCCAACCAGATCTACTGGGTGTTCGGGCTCGCCATGCTGCTGGTCTATCTCGTGCTCGCCGGCCAATACGAGAGCTGGTACGCGCCGATCTCGGTGATCCTGGCCGTGCCGCTGTCGTTGCTCGGCCCCATGCTGATCCTCAACGGCCTGAAGATCGACAACAACCTCTATTGCCAGATCGGGCTGATCCTGCTGATCGCGCTGTCGGCCAAGAACGCGATCCTGATCGTCGAGGTCGGGCTCGAGCTGCACGGCCGCGACGGCAAGCCGGTGCTGGAAAGTGCGATCGAGGCGGCGCGCGCCCGCTTCCGCCCGATCCTGATGACGTCGTTCGCCTTCATCCTCGGCGTGGTGCCGCTGGTGATCGCGACCGGCGCCGGCGCCAGCGCGCGCAAGTCGATCGGCATCACCGTGTTCTCGGGCATGCTGGCCTCGACCTGCCTTGCGGTGCTGTTCGTGCCGGCGTTCTTCGTGGTGGTGCAGCGATTCGAGAACTGGCGTGCGTCGAAGAAGACGCCGAAGGCGGTGGCGGTGGCCGAGGTGAAGTCCTAGGCTTTCTCCGTGGACGTCGGCCGCGCCTCGCCGCTCGAGACCAGGAGCACCGAGACCTTCGCCTGCCTGAGCACGGCGTCGGCGACGCCGCCGAAGGAGAGGTGGTCGGCCTGGATGCGATCGACGCCCATCACCACGAGATCGACGTCGGTGGTCTCGATCTCGCGCAGGATCGCCGCTTCAGGCGCCCGGTTCGCGCGCAAGGTCGCGGTGATGTCGACCTCGTAGCGGGCGGCGAGATCGCTGGCGTCCTTCAGGATGCCGGCCTCCTGGCTCAGACCACGCGAGGCGCCGCGCTGCGCGCCCCTGTCGCGCGTCGTCGCGACATAGATCACCCGGAGCGAGCCTGATCCCGCCTGCGCCAGCGCGACCGCGACCTCGGCGCCGCGCCTGGAGACGCCGCTGCCGGAGACCGGAACGAGGATGTTGAGCGCCTCGGGCATCGGCTGCTTCAGGTGCTTGCCCTTGGCCGCCACGATCGCGAGCGGTCCTTCGAACTCCGCTGCGATGTCCTCGATCCTCCGGTCGAATCGATCCTTGGTGGCCGCGACCTTGTCGATGCCGACGACAAGAAGATCGAAGCCCTTCTTCGCTTCGTCTCCGATCGTCTCACCGAGCCCGGATTTGCGGGCCCGCGTCGTGACATCGACATCGCGGACATCCTGGTCGCCGCTCGCTGATACCGCTTCGGCGGCTTTCTTCACCACCGCTTCGGGGCTTTCCTCTTCGTCGCGACCCTTCTCCTGCTCCTTGGCGCGCTTGCCGATGTGCAGCACGGTGATCGGCAGGCCGCGCATGCCGGCGATCAGGCCGGCGATGTGGGCGGCGAAGCTGGCATTGACGCTCTCGTCCACCGCGAGCAAGGGACGTTCGAGATTGGCGACGAAGCCGCGCCTCTCGAACTCTTCGCGCTCCAGGCGCTCCCTCTCCTCCTTGTTCATCGGCAGCTTCGCCAGCGCCGCGCGCAGCATCGGCGGCATGGCCATCGTGGTCACGATCGCCATGGTCACGATCATCGTGAACAGGTTCTGGCTGAGCACGCCGATCGAAAGACCGATGGTGGCGATGATCACCTCGGTCGAGCCGCGCGCGTTCATCCCGCTTGCGAGTGCCAGCGACTCCCGTGTGTTCAGCCCGCCCACGGTTCCGCCGACGAAGGCGCCCCCGAACTTGCCGACGCTGGCGATCACGACCAGCAGGCCGGTGAGCATCAGCAAATGGGGATCGCGCAGCACCGTGAGGTCGGCGCTCAAGCCGGCGAGACCGAAGAACACCGGCATGAAGAAGCTCGAGATCAATCCGCGCAGGCGCTCGTCGATCTGCCGCGTCAGGATCGGGGACTCTCCGACCAGAATGCCGGCGACGAATGCGCCGAGCACGGTATGCACGCCGATCAGATGCGTGATCAGCGCCATGGCGCACATCATCAGCAGGATCACCGTGATGACCGGCGCGGTGCTGACGAGAGTGTCGTTGGCCCACCGAATGAGCTGGAATGCCAGGCGGCGGCCGATGGTGAAGCTGATGGCGAGGAAGGCCAGCGTGCCGAGCACGGCTTTCGCCACCGAGGCGATATCCAGCGTACCGTGCGAGGCCAGGCTGAAGATGACCGCGATGATGATCCAGCCGATGGTGTCGTCGATGACGGCGGTGGCAACGATGATCTGTCCGACATTGCGGCGCATGAAGTTCATCTCACGGACGACCACCGCGACGATCTTCACCGAGGAGATCGACAGCGCCGTGCCCATGAACAGCGACGCCACCAGGCGGGCTTGCGGATTGGGCAACAGCGCATCCGGCAGGAATTCACCGAGCGCAAAGCCGCAAGCGAAGGGCACGAGGATGCCGGCGATCGAGATCGCGATCGCGGCCTTGCCGACCTTCCTGACCAGCTTGAGGTCGGTCTCCATGCCGGTCAGCAGCAACAGCAGCAGGATGCCGAATTGCGCGATGCCGTCGATCATCGCCTTCTGCTCGGGCGTTTTGGGGAAAATCGCATGCTGTGCGTCAGGCCAGACCCAACCGAACAGCGAGGGACCAAGCAGGATGCCGGCGAGCAATTCGCCGATCACCGAGGGCTGGCCGAGGCGCTGCATGATCTCGCCGAGACCGCGGCCGACCGCGATCAACAGCACAATCTGGGCCACCAGCAGGAATTCCGAGGGACCGGCCGATTTGCCACCTTCGGCACTGGCCGCAACGGTGGTGAGGACAAGAGCCGCGGCGACAAGGCCGACCGGTCGGAGCAGGCTCCACTGCATGCAGGAATCTTACCCCTTCATCTGCCCCGGCGAGGTGCCGGGATGACGGGGATAGAACCCGCGGCAGGCAACCGGAGTTCCTTGAGTTCGCGGCCGGTTAAGGGGACAACACCAAAAAACGCGAAAACAACCCCATGCACAGTAGGGATGAGGTTGAAAAGGCTGGATAAAATTTTGTCTTTGCCGAAATCAAATTTCGTCTTTGCCGAAAATGCTTGCTCCGTCGGGCAAAACACTGGCATGATGGCATCATCGGCAGACTAAGCGGGCCGCCGCCACATCCCCCGTCATTGCTTCGTCGCTACGCTCCTCGCAATGACGCGTGGAGAGAGTGCCGGCCTTATGCCCCGCTCGTGCCCCGGACGCAGCGCAGCGCCTCTTCGGCGGTGCGCTGCAGAGCCGGGGCCCATGCGGCACCGGAATTCGCAGCGTCTGGGTCCCGGCTCTGCGCAGCAGCGTTGCACGCTGCAGCGCGTCCGGGACACGAGAGCACTCCCCTCACACCGCCTGCGGTGTCCTGATCTCGCGAGGCAGAATGATCGCCGCTGCGATCGCGAGCAGGCAGAGCGCCGCGAAGGCATGCAGCATGGTGACGAAGCCGCCCTGCTCGTAGAGCCAGGCGACCAGGCCGACCGAGGCGCCGGCGGCGGTGAAGCCGATGAAATAGCGCACGGCATAGGCGCGCGAGCGCCATTCCTCGCTGGTGTATTTGCCGACCATGGCATCGTTGACCGTGACCTGTCCGAACGCGCCCATGACGATGCCGATCGAGACCAGGATCAGCGGCAGATTAGACAGGCTCGCGGCCAGATACAGGAAAGGCGCCAGCATGAAGGACAGCGGCAGCGCCACCGTCTTCAGCGAATAGCGATCGAGCAGCCGGCCGATCGTGTATTGCGTCATCGCGCCGAACACGTAGACGCAGGCGGCGATGACGCCGAGCAGCGCCGGGCTTTTGGTGAGATCGGCGAGCCGCTCGGCAAACAGCTTTGGCAGCGCCACGGTGACGGCATTGAACGTGGTGGAGATCGCTATCACCACGATCAGCAGCGACAGGATCACGCGCCACATATCCTGTTTGGCGACGCGCGCCTGGGCCGCCGCCTGCTTCGAGCCCTTGCGGTCCTCGTGCACGACCATCATCGCAAACGCGATGCCGATCAGGATGGTGACGATGCCGGGGACGATGAAGGCGAAGCGCCAGCCGAGATACTGGCCGATCACGCCGGTGACCAGCGCCGACGATGCGACGCCGAGATTGCCCCAGACGCCGTTGATGCCCATCTCGCGGCCGAGCCTGTCAGCATAGGAGACGATCATGGCGGTGCCGACGGGATGATAGATCGAGGCAAAAATGCCGATCGCGAACAGCGCCGCGCCGAGCTGCGCCTGCGTCTGCACGAAGCCGACCGAGATCATGGCGGCGCCGATGCCGACGAAGAAGATCAGCATCATGTGGCGGCGGCTCCAGCGGTCGCCGAGCCAGCCGGTGAGCAGCGAGCCCGCGCCGAAGGCGACGAAGCCGGGCGTCGCGTAAGGCAAGAGTTCCGAATAGGCCATGCCGAGCGCCGGTCCCATGATGATCACCGCGGCGGCGAAAATCAGCATTGCGTAGTGGTCGATGAAATGGCCGGCGTTGACGAAACTGATCACCCGGCTGGGGCTGTTCATTCCGAATCCTCTCCTGCTTCGAAATGAGTTATATGTCTTGGGCATGACGGGATGCTGCCAATGACTGTCGTCGAGACGCCAATCCTCCGGGCAGTCCGGAGCAATCATCGCTCGCCCGCGGGCGTGCATCTGGTCGCGCGCGACTACCCCAAGGGCATGCGGATCGATCTCCATCTGCACCGCGAGGCGCAGCTGATCTATGCCGCCAAAGGCACCATGCAGGTGACGACGCCCGGGGGACGCTGGCTGGTGCCGCCGGACCGCGCGGTGTGGGTGCCGGCCGGGCTCCAGCACGCCATCGATCTGCTTGCCGACATCGAGATGCGCACGCTGTATTTCGACCTCGCCTGGCTGAAGCGCGAGCAGCGCCATGAGGGACTGACCAGGGAATTCGTGGTGCGGGTGTCGCCGCTGCTGAACCAGGCGATCCTCGCGCTGTTCGACGCGCGCAATACCGAGGAGCGGACCGATCTGCTGGTTCGCCTGGTGATGCTGGAATTGGTCCAGGCCGAGGATTCCGCAACCTTCGTGCCGCTGCCCCACGAGCCGCGCTGCCGGCGCGCGGCCATGATCGTGCTCGACGATCCCACCGGCCTGCACGACATCGACACACTGGCCCGCGAGGTCGGAACCTCCGCGCGCACGCTGTCGCGGCTGTTTTCGACAGAGACGCAGCTGAGCTTCAAGAGCTGGTGCCAGCGCGCAAGAATCGCGGCGGCGATCCAGCGGCTGTCGACCGATGCCAACGTGTCGGTGAAGCAGCTCGCGACCCAGCTCGGCTATGCCAGCGTGCCGGCGTTTTCGGCCGCGTTCCGCCAGGTGACGGGGCGAACGCCGACGGAGTTTGCGAAAAAAGCATGACTACAGATGCGAGCGGCCGGTCAGCTTGCGCGGCGTTACGCCAGAATGTCGCGACGGCGCGCCGGGCCTTAGGCCTCCACAAGCTGGGCAAGATCTATTCTTCAGGAAGTCCTGCCTTGCGTAAGCCCTCCGCAATGCGAACTCGCTGCGCAAGACAGGTCGGATGATCCGTTGGCGAACTGGCGCGGAATCGGGCGATGCTGAAGCCCGGAGCGAGCGTCAGTCCCGCCCGGACACGGATCTGCGCTTCCTTGATCTCACCGAGATGCGCCTGCCCGGCGGCGAGATAGAAATGAACAAAGGGCGCAATATTACGGTTGGTCTCGATCGATCGCTTGAACCAGTGAACGGCAGCCTCGTCGGCGCCGAGATATGATTGCGCGATGCCTGCCGTATTCATCCAGGAACAGGCCTTATTATCGCGGGGAGAGAGCCGGAATGCCTCCATGACGTGGGCTTCGGTCTCTTCGGCTCGGCCCAGATTGCACTTGCCAAGTCCGATCCACGCATGGGCCGTGGCCAGATTCCGGTCCAGCACCAACGCCCGCTCGCACTCGGCGATGCCCTGGGCAGCGCGGTTTGTGAAAATCTGGACGACGCCCATCAGGCAATGCGCCCTCGCGTGATTGGGCGTGTTGGCAAGTATTCTGGTCAAGGATGTTTCCACCAGTTGCAGAGGCGCCGTCCGGTCGATCAGCATGGAGGTCGCCCGCATGGTATCGACGTCTGTGATCCCCACCATGGCTTCGACGTTTGTGGCGTCCAGCAGGAGCGCTTGTTCGAAGAACGGGCGAGCCTGCGACAGGCTCGTGGGATCCGTTCCGCGATTCAGATACGCCATGCCCTGGAAATATAGGTCGGTCGAGTCTGGATGTGGCGCACGCGCAGCGCGCCGTGCCTCTACCCTGACGAGCTCGGTTCCCAATTGATTGGCGAGACGCGCACCGATTTCGTCCTGCATGTCGAAAAGATCTGCCACCTGCTTGTCGAAACGTTCGCCCCACAAATGGTTTCCGGTCTCGGGGTCGATGAGCTGGACGTTGATGCGCATCCGGCTTCCGGCCCGCTGCACCGAGCCCTCGAGCACGTAGCGAATGCCGAGCTCGCGGCCGAGCTGCTTCCGATCGACAGGCATACCCTTGTAGGTGAAGGCGGTGTTGCGGCCGATCACGAAGATACCGGCCATTCGCGACAGATCCGTGGTCAGGCTCTCGGTCACGCCGTCGACGAAATAGTCCTGGGCGGGATCGGGGCTCAGATTGGCAAAAGGCAGAACCACGAGCGACGGCTTGCCTGCGGCGGGGCTCGGCAAGCCCGCAGTCGCTGGCACTTCGCGCACCTCCGCGACGAAGCGGACGCCCTTGCGAGGAAAGGTCTTGATCAGGCGCTGCGCGTCTCCGGAATCTCTGATCGCCTTGCGCGCCGCATTGAGTCGCGTGGTCAGGGCGACCTCGGATACGACGCGACCATGCCAGATGGCGCGGATCAGGTCGTCCTTGCTGACGACACGCTCGCGGTTGCCAATCAGATAGCCGAGCAGGTCGAACACCTGCGGCGCGATGGCGATGACCTCCAGCCCGCGACAAAGCTCGCGCCGCTCAGTGTCGAGTGAAAAATCGTTGAAGAAATAGCGCAAGCGACTTCCCCGAGACCGCCGTCCGGCGTCGACATCCGTGCGGTGCGCAAGAATAAGCTGCCGGTAAGGAAAATGTAAGCCGGCGACCAAGCCCGTTCATCCTTCATGTGATACATCCGGCGGTAGTACCCGTTCGGTGACCCAAATGGATGAGGGAGGACAGGGGATGATCACGCGTCGTACCGTATTGGCCGCATCGGCGGTCTGTGTGGCGAGCTCCCCCTCCTGTCTCGTGCCGCGCGCGCTCGCACAGCCGCTCTCAAAAACCGTGCACATTCTGACGGGCTTCTCGCCCGGGCTTCAGGACGCCATGGCGCGGTTGGTGGCCGGACAGATGAAGGGCTATGCGGACACCATCGTGGTCGAGCCCCGGCCGGGCGCAGCGGGTCGCATCGCGGTGGAGGCGGTGAAGAACGCTGATGCCGACGGATCGGCTATGTTGTTGTCGCCGCTCGGCTTCATGATGTTCTTTCCGCACGTCTACAAGACGCTGAGGTACCAGCCGCGTGATTTCACGCCGGTGTCGACCGTCGCCTCTACCCCCACATTGCTGACAGTCGGCCCGATAGTTCCCGCCGACGTCAAGACGCTGGCGGATTTCGTGGCCTGGTGCCGCGCCAATCCGAAGCTTGCCACGTTTGGCACGCCGGGCGCCGGAACCCCGCTCCATTTTCTCGGTACGATGCTGGGCCGCAGCGCGGGCTTCGATTTTCTTCACGTGCCATATCAGGGCGGTGGCGCGATTCAGGATCTGGTCAAGGGAGTGATTGCAGCGACCGTTATGCCGATCGGCAGCTCGCTCGGACTTGTCCAATCCGGAGATCTTCGTGCGCTGGCGACCACGGGGCCGCGCCGAAGCCCATTCGTTCCGGCGGTACCGACGATGCGGGAAGCGGGATACCCGACGCTCGAGGACCTCACATGGTTTGCGTTTTTCGTTCCGGCGAAGACGCCGGCACCGATTGTCGATAAGCTCAGTGCCGCGATCCAAGCGGCCGTTCGCACCGACGAGGTCAGGGCCGGCATGGCAAAGCTGGCCATCGAGCCCGATGTGATCGCGATGGACGAATTCGCCCGGCTGATCGCATCCGAATCCGAGCGATGGAAGGCCATCGTGCAGGAAACAGGGTTTGTCCCGACCGATTGAGCGCAGCAATGGAGGCAACAGATGAGCCGGCCCGCGTCCGTCCTTGATCTCGTGCAGTCGCATCGCATCACCGCGGTGATCTATGCTGCGGCAAAGCTCAATCTCGCTGAGGCCGTCGGAGGCGAGGCGAAATCGGTGGCTGAGCTTGCCCGGCTGGTGTCCACCGACGAGGGGGCTCTGCGCAGACTGCTCGTTGGTCTGACCACACTTGGTCTTTGTAGGCAGGCAGACCACGACCGGTTTGCCATGACCGATCTCGGCCTCCAGCTCGGCGAGACGGCCGACCCATCCTTCAAGGACTGGGTTCTCTTTGAGGGAGAGGTGCTCGCGCAGTCCTGGAGTGGACTGGTCGATTCGGTTCGCTCCGGAAAGACCGCGACTCAGCTGCGCGGAGAAGGCGACGACCGTTATGCGGCCACGGGCAATACGCCGGAATCAAGCCGCCGGTTCAACGCTGCGATGGTCAGCCTCACGCGGTCCATGGTTCCGAAGATCGTTGCGGCCCACGATTTCGCAGCTGCGCGCCTCGTCATGGATGTCGGCGGCGGCACCGGCGAATTGATTGGCGCCGTAGTTCAGCACAACCCGCGTCTTGAGGGCGTCGTCCTTGATCTTGCGCGTTGCGAGGCAGATGCGCGCGCACATTTCGATCGGCTCGGTATTGCCCGCCGCAGCCGATTCGTCGCCGGCAGCTTCTTTGAAGAAATTCCGGGGGGCGCCGACACAATCGTGATGAAGAGCATTCTCCACAATTGGAATGAGGACCGTTGCCGGATTATCCTGCACAATTGCCGGAACGCGCTGCCGTCCCACGGGACATTGATCGTGATCGAGCGGATCATGCCGGAGCGCGCCACGACGGCGCCCGAGGATCGCTCCTGTGTCATGAGCGACCTCAACATGCTGCGAGGACCGGGCGGTTGCGAGCGGACGGAAGCCGAGTATCGCAAGCTGGCGGACTCGGTCGGCTTCGCTTTCGTCCGGACGACCGGGATCGGCTCCTTCAGCTTGGTCCAATTCAGGAAATCCGGTCACTGAGCAGGCTGTCGCTCTGGCAGGAAGGGCCGGGATCATGGACGCCCTGGCCGCCACCCGCGGCACGCTGGCCGCGGCGTACTCGAAGTCCCGCCTTCGCCGGGCATGACAGCATTCTCGAAACGCACGCCCCCGCTAAACTTGCTAAAATCCCCGCTTGATTGTGATCGGCTTCCGCCCAAATCCCGTGTAAGATTCCCGCACCGCACAAACCTGAGACGAAAGCCCCGATGGCCAACGCCTTCTTCTCCGACCTGCTCACCACCATCTCCGAGCGCGGCCGCACGCTGCTTCGCCGCGGGGATTCTGCCGACACCAAGCCGGACGCCGATGGACTCATCGAGCTCTGCGGCGCGCTGCTGTCGGGCCGGGGGGAAGCGTCGGGCACCGCCATGGCGCGTGAGGTGCTCGACATCTACCAGGACCTGGATGCGGCGGGACGTCGCGCCTTTTTCGAAGCCCTGGTGCGCGATTTCGGCCCGGATCGGGAGCGCCTGTCCAAGGCAATCGAGACATGGCGTGCCAAGCCGGCCGACGAGGATGCCAGCGCCTTGCACTTCGCCTCCGAGCCGCGCCGGCAGGAGCTGATCCGCCGCCTCAACCGCGCGCCCGGCGGCACCGGCGATCTCGTCAAGATGCGCGCCGATCTGCTCGACATGATGAACGGGCACACCGATCTCGCCGCGCTCGATCGCGATGTCTCGCATCTTCTCTCGTCATGGTTCAACAGGGGGTTTCTCGTGCTGCGCAGGATCGACTGGTCGACGCCGGCCAACATCCTCGAAAAGATCATCCGTTACGAAGCCGTGCACGAGATCAGCGACTGGGACGATCTGCGCCGCCGCATCGATCCGGTCGACCGCCGCTGCTACGCCTTCTTCCATCCCGCCATGGTCGACGAGCCCCTGATCTTCGTCGAGGTGGCGCTGACCGAGACGATCCCCGGCGCGATCGCGCCGCTGCTCGCGGTCGATCGCCCCTCCGTCCCGATCGAGCGCGCCCGCACCGCCGTGTTCTACTCGATCTCCAACACCCAGCGCGGTCTCGGCGGCATCTCCTTCGGCAGCTTCCTGATCAAGCAGGTGGTGGAGGAGCTGCGCCGCGAATTGCCCAAGCTCGACAATTTCGTGACGCTGTCGCCGGTCCCGGGCTTCATGCCATGGGTGAAGCAGGACAAGGATTTGCCGCTGTCGGACGAGGACCGCGAGATCCTGAAGCGCCTCGACGATCCCAAATGGTTCGAGAACCCCGAGACCACGACGCTGCTGCGTGGCGTGATCGAACCGCTCGCGGCGCACTACTTCCTCAAGGCGCGCACGCCGAAGGGCAAGCTGATCGACTCCGTCGCGCGCTTCCATCTCGGCAACGGCGCCCGCCTCGAGCGCATCAACTGGTTAGGGGATCTCTCGCCCAAGGGCGTGCGCGAGTCCGCCGGCGTGATGGTCAACTACCTCTACCGCCTCGACGACATCGAGAAGAACCACGAAGCCTACGCCAATGACGGCGAGGTCGTGGCCTCCAGCGCGGTGAAGAAGCTCTTGAAGGGCGAAGGGCGGCGGCTGCTGGATATGCGGCTGTCGTAGAGACGCACTCGCTTCGTATTCCATCGTCGTCCTGGCGAAAGCCAGGACCCATTACCACCGCCGCCTGTTTGGCGAAGACTGCGCCTTGCGTTGTTCAAGCAAGCGATTGCTAGTCTGCGCGCTAACTCCCTCTTGGGGTAATGGGTCCTGGCTTTCGCCAGGACGACGTTGAGGGGGCGCGCGACTATCGCAACGGCGCATGCCGCCGCAGCCGCGTGAATTACTCCGCCAGCGCCTTCATCTCCTTGTAGAGATCCGACTTGCCTTCGAAGCCGATGCCTGACAGCTCCGGCATGGTGATGTGGCCGTTCTCGACGCGGACGCCGTCTGGGAAGCCGCCATAGGGCTGGAACAGGTCGGGGTAGCTCTCGTTGCCGCCGAGGCCCAAGCCGGCTGCGATGTTGAGCGACATCTGGTGGCCGCCGTGGGGGATGCAGCGGCTCGGCGACCAGCCGTGAGTTTTCAACACTTCAAGCGTGCGCTGGTATTCGCACAGGCCGTAGGACAGCGCGCAGTCGAATTGCAGCCAGTCGCGGTCCGGCCGCATGCCGCCATAGCGGATCAGATTGCGGGCGTCCTGGTGGCTGAACAGGTTTTCGCCTGTGGCCATCGGGCCCGGATAGAATTCGGCGAGGGCTGCCTGCAGCGCGTAGTCGAGGGGATCGCCGACCTCCTCGTACCAGAACAAGGGATAATCCCGCAGCATCTTGGCATAGGCGATCCCGGTCTCGAGATCGAAGCGGCCGTTGGCGTCGACGGCGAGCTGCGCGTCCTTGCCGATCTCCTTGAGCACCGCCTCGATGCGGGTGCGATCGTCCCCGATGTCAGCGCCGCCGATCTTCATCTTCACGACGTTGTAGCCGCGATCGAGATAGCCGCGCATCTCGCCGCGCAGCATCGAAAGGTCCTTGCCCGGATAATAATAGCCGCCGGCAGCGTAGACGAACACGCGCGGATTGGCTTTGACGCCATGACGCTCAGCCAGCAGGCGAAACAGCGGTTGGCCTGCGATTTTCGCCACAGCATCCCACACCGCCATGTCGATGGTGCCGACCGCGACGGAGCGCTCGCCGTGGCCGCCCGGCTTCTCGTTGGTCATCATCGCGCCCCAGACCTTGTCGGGGTCGAGATTGTCGCCGGAAGCGTTCAGCAGCGATTTCGGATCGGCCTCCAGGATGCGCGAGGCAAAGCGCTCGCGGATCAGGCCGCCCTGCCCGTAGCGACCGTTGGAGTTGAAGCCGTAGCCGACGACGCGCTTGCCGTCGCGCACGACATCGGTGACGACGGCAACCAGGCTCGTCGTCATCTTGGTGAAATCGATATAGGCGTTGCGGATCGGCGAAGAGATCGGCTTCGTGATCTCGCGGACGTCGACGATGCGGACGGACATGGGGTTTGGCTCCTTCGGTCATTCCGGGGCGATGCGCAGCATCGAACCCGGAATCTCGAGATTCTCAGGTGCGCAACTGCGCACCATAGTTCGCGCTATCGCGCGCTCCGGAATGACGGCTTCGCCGTCACTTCTTATCCCTGAAATACGGCTCGACCGGGCCGTGCACCTTGATGGTCAGCGGGTTGCCGTGGCGGTCCTTGGCGTTCCCTGCGGTGACGCGGACCCAGCCTTCGCTGATGCAGTATTCCTCGACATTCGTCTTCTCGACACCCTTGAAGCGGATGCCGACGTCCCGCGCGAGGATGTCCGCATTGTAAAAGGGGCTGTTCGGATCGACCGAGAGGCGGTCCGGAAATTCGTCGCTCATGATTGTCTCGCTCATAACAGGGTCTCGATTTGCTGCCGCAATCCTTCGGGCCGCGCGGTCGGCGCATAGCGCGAAACCACCTTGCCGGCGCGGTCCACCAGGAATTTGGTGAAATTCCATTTGATGGAGGCGCCCAGCAGGCCGGATTGCTGGCGTTTCAGGTACTCATACAAGGGATGCGCATTGCTGCCGTTGACGTCGATCTTCTCGAACAAGGGAAAGGTGACGTCGTAATTGGTCGAGCAGAACGCCTGGATTTCGTTCGCCGGTCCGGGCTCCTGCGCACCGAACTGGTTGCAGGGAAAGCCAAGCACCGAGAAGCCGCGCGGATTGAGATCTCGATGCAGATCCTCCAGCCCGCGATATTGCGGCGTGAAGCCGCATTTGCTCGCGGTGTTGACGATCAGCAGCACCTGTCCCTCGAAGCTGCGCATGGGCACTTCTTCGCCGAGAAGCGAGTTCGCCTTGAAGTCGTAGATCACCGACATCGCTAACCCACGGGGTCGATCGGCGACGGTGGCACGCCGCCCGCCTCGATCGCCTCGCCCGCGAGCAGGCAGAGATCCTCGCGATAGCGGCCGGACACGATGTGCACGCCGACCGGCGCCTTGCCGACGAGGCCGGTGGAGACCACGAGGCCCGGCAGGCCCATGAAGGGAATGGCGATCTGCGGCAGCTGCGCTTCCCAGACGCGTTTGAAGGACTCCTCGTCCTTGCGGTCGAGATGATCCGGGAACGGCAATTCGCCGGAGACCGGTGTCAGCAGCACGGCGTAGGTCTCGAAGAACAGCATCCAGTCACGGGTCAGCGTGGCGCGGCGGGTCAATGCCTTGGCGTAATTGGCCTGGTCCATCGGCGTGACCCTGCCGCGGTTGCCGTTGAGGCACGCCAGCGCGCCGGGATCGCCTTCACGCTCGGCCATTTCGAGTTGCGCCTCGTAGCCGTCGCCGAGCCACAGCTTGATCTGCCACTCGACCGCTTCGCGCATCGGCGGGGTGTTCTCGATTGTCTCGACGGTCCAGCCGGCACGCTCGAGCCGCTTGCCGGCGTCGATGACGGCGGCCTTCACCTCGGGCGCCGTCGCAAGGCCGTCCGGATTGAGACACAGCGCGGCGCGCTTGGGCCGCGCCGGGCCTTCCAGCGGCGCCGGCACGAACCAGGGATCGCGGACATCGCGGGCCGACATCGCCGCGAGCGAAATCCTGATGTCGTTGACGGTTCGCGCCAGCGGGCCCGACACCGCCATGATCTGCGGCCCGATCGGACGCTCCGGCAGGGCCGGATTGAAGGCGGGGATGCGGCCGAGCGTCGGGCGCAGACCGTGCACGCCGCAGGCATAGGCGGGATAGCGGATCGAGCCGGCAATGTCGGTGCCATGGGCGATATGGCCAATGCCTGCCGCGACCGCCGAACCCGCGCCGCCGGACGAGCCGCCCGGGGTCAGCGAGGCGTCGCGCGGGTTCTTGGTGTCGCCATGGACCAAATTGGTGGTGAACCAGCGATAGGAGAAGGCCGGGCAATTGGTGCGCCCAAGCAGAACGGCGCCGGCTTTGCGGAAATTGGCGACCACCGGATTGTCCTCGCGCGCGATCAGGTCGCGCTGGAGCTTGAGGCCGTTGGTGGTGGCAAAGCCCTCCTGGTCGACATTGGCCTTGATGGTGACGGGCACGCCGGCCAGCACGCCGGGGTCCTCGCCCCTGGCGATGGCGGCATCGACGGCGTCAGCTTGCTTGAGCACGTCCTCCGGCCGGTGGTCGATCACGGCGTTGAGGCTGGGGTTGACGGCGTCGAGCCGGGCTAGGCCTGCCTGCGCGGCCTCCCTGGCGGAAACCTTCTTGGTTTTGACGAGGTTGGCGAGGTCGGCCGCCGACAGGCGCCAGAGATCTTGCATGGCTTGCTCCGTTTAACCGGCGTCTTTTAGCCCCGGGAACGCGGCAAAGCCATGCGGATTTCGCAGGGGCGAAGGGCGGGGGATGCCGGGTAAGGCCTCATTCGCCGTCATTGCGAGGAGCCCTTGCGACGAAGCAATCCAGTCTGCCTCCGCGAAGGCATTCTGGATTGCTTCGCTACGCTCGCAATGACGGGGAGAGAGTCGGGGCTAATGCCGCGTCGCGGACTGGTCCGGGATGTCCAGCAATGCCTCGGTGAAGGGGAATTCGAGCACGATCTCGCCTTCGCGGTCGGTGACCTCAATGACCGCCTCGAGCAGGGCCGGCTGGGTGCCTTCCGATCGCAGCACCTCCAGAATCATCTGGCGGGCAACCTCCCAGGCACGGTCGGGATTGCGCAAATCCTCTCCCTCAGGATCCACGATCAGTTCGTTGCCGATACGGGTGTTGAAGAAATATCTGGGCATCACGAAGTTCCAGTTGGGTCGCCTGTACCGGATTGAAAGCTGCACTGCACTCACAACTGCTTTATCAGGACAGGGTTCGCGACCGAATACGCCCAAGCGCAGAGCCGCATCACCAGAAAGTACTGTTCCCGACGCTTTTTTCGCGGCGCAATATGCCCTTGCTCGGGAAAATTTCACTGGCGAACTTTTGTGCTCGCAGTAACTTAGCTCCGGGCGGATACGTCCGAAATCTCGAAAATGGAGAGCCGAAATGGCCTGGAAAGCCCCGAAGATCGTCGAAGTGCCCTGTGGCATGGAAATCAACATGTATGTGAGCGCCACCCGCAAGTAAGCGGTCGGTGAGTTCGCGTTCTGCGCAGGTGGATCTTTCGGTCACGATGCATGTCCGGAAGACAGGATTCGTGTTGGCGTGAGGTCCACCTCGCGACATTGTCTCCAGGAGACGGATCATGCTTCGCGTCGTCGTCCTGGGCGCCGCAGCCGGCGGCGGAGTGCCGCAATGGAATTGCGGCTGCGAGGGCTGCCGGACGGCCCGTGAAAACGGCCAAGAGCTGCAACGGACCCAAGCCTCGGTCGCCTTCAGCGGCGACCGCGAGCACTGGTTTTTGATCAACGCCTCCCCCGACCTCCGCCAGCAATTGAATGCCACGCCGCAGCTGCATCCGAAGGCAGGCGCGCTGCGCCATACGCCGATCGCAGGCGTGATCCTGACCAACAGCGAAGTGGACGCGGTCGCCGGCCTGCTGTCGATGCGCGAGGGCTCGCCCTTCACGGTCTATGCGCATGAGAAGGTGCTGGCGATCCTGAAGGCCAACAGCATCTTCAACGTGCTGAACCAGAAGAACGTGCAGCGCCTGCCGATCGGCATCAATGAGCCGTTCGAACCGCGGCTGCCGGACGGGGCGCGCTCAGGGCTTGAGGTGCTGCCCTTCGCGGTCTCGGGCAAATCGGCCTGGTACCTGGAAGGCAAGGCGCATCCCGGCGGCGACACCGGCGAGGGCGATACGCTGGGGCTGAAGATCACCGACAAAGCGACCGGCAAATGCTTCTACTTCATCGCCGCCTGCGCCGAGGTCACCGACGCGCTCAAGGCCGAGATCGACGGCGCTTCGCTGGTGTTCTTCGACGGCACGGTGTGGCAGGACGACGAGATGATCAAGGCCGGGCTCGGCCACAAGACCGGCAAGAGCATGGGCCATGTCGCGATGTCCGGCGACCACGGCGCCATCGCGCGGCTCGCCGGCCTCGCACTCGACAGGAAGATATTTCTGCATATCAATAACTCGAACCCGGCGCTGCTGCCCGCGTCCCCCGAGCGCAAGGCCGCTGAAGCGGCGGGCTGGCAGATACCCGCTGACGGAACGGAGATCGTGCTGTGAATGCCGCGTCACTGACTGGAATGACCGCGCTCTCGATCGGCAAGGACATCAGGCTCAACTCGGCCGAGGAGCTGGAGACGGCGCTGCGCCATATCGGGGCGACGCGCTATCACAGCCTGCATCCGTTCCATAAGCTCTTGCACGGCGGCAAGCTGAACAAAGGCCAGGTCCAGGCCTGGGCGCTGAACCGCTACTATTACCAGAGCACCATCCCGATCAAGGACGCGGTGGTGATCTCGCGCTTCCGCGACCGTGCCACGCGCGTGGAATGGCGCCACCGCATCGAGGATCATGACGGCGATATCGGCTCCGAAGGCGGTATCGAGCGCTGGCTGAAGCTGACCGACGGCCTCGGGCTGGACACGGCTTACGTGGAATCGACCGAGGGCATCCTGCCCGCGACGCGCTTTGCCGTGGAAGCCTATGTGCACTATTGCCGCGAGAAGTCGCCGCTGGAGGCGATCGCCTCCTCGCTCACCGAATTGTTCGCGCCGAACCTCCACGAAGAGCGCATTGCCGGCATGCTGGAGCACTACGACTTCGTCAACCCTGACACCATGAGCTACTTCAAGCGCCGGCTGGCGCAGGCGCCGCGCGATGCCAATTTCGCGCTCGACTATGTCAAGGCGCATGCCACCACGCCCGAACAACGCGCGTCCGTCTGCAACGCGCTGATCTTCAAGACCAGCGTGCTCTGGGTGCAGCTCGACGCGCTCCAACACGCCTATGTCGAGGGTCACATTCCGCCGGGCGCGTTCGTGCCCCAAGAACACCAAAAAGCGAGCTGAGGAACAAGCGATGGCCGGGCCGCGTCACATCAGCGTCAGCGAGACCAGCCGGCCGGTTCTGCCGCGGCACGCCAAGCTGAAATATGACGAGACGCGAAAAGTCTGGGTGATCCTGGCGCCCGAACGCGTGCTGGCGCCGGACGAGATCGCGGTCGAGGTCTTGCAGCTCTGCGACGGCGAGCGCAATGTCGGCGAAGTGTCCGACCAGCTCGCGGCAAAATACGCAGCGCCGCGCGAGGCGATTTTGGCCGACGTCATCGTCATGCTGCAGGATCTCGCCGACAAGGGCTTTCTCACGGAGGCCCGGGAGAAGACGTCATGAGCGATGTGCTCGGCAATCCCACCATCCCGCCCGACGCCAGCGACAGCCTCGCGGTGCTGGAGAAGAGCCGCTCGACGGCGGAGACGTTCGGCATTCCGCTCGCCGTGCTGCTCGAGATCACCCATCGCTGCCCGCTGCAATGCCCCTATTGCTCCAACCCGGTCGAGCTCGACCGCTCGGGCAAGGAGCTGACCACCGAGGAATGGAAGAAGGTCCTGAGCGAGCTCGCCGAGATCGGCGTGCTCCAGGTGCATTTCTCCGGCGGCGAGCCGACCGCGCGCAAGGACCTGGTTGAGCTGGTCAAGCATGCCAGCGACGTCGGCCTCTACACCAATCTCATCACCTCGGCCGTGCTGCTGACGCGCGAGCGGCTGAGCGAGCTTGCGGATGCCGGGCTCTGTCATGTGCAGATCAGTTTCCAGGGCGTCGAAGAAGCCCTCGCCGATCGCGTCGGCGGTTACAAAAACGGGCACCGCAAGAAGCTGGAAGTGGCAAAATGGACGCGCGAGCTCGATTTGCCGCTCACCGTGAATGCGGTGATGCACCGGCAGAACCTGCACCAGCTGCCCGATATCATCCAGATGTCGGTCGATCTCGACGCCGACCGGCTCGAGGTCGCCAATGTGCAATATTACGGCTGGGCGCTGAAGAACCGCGCCGCCTTGATGCCGACAGTGGCGCAGCTCGACGAGTGCACCCGCATCGTCGAGGAGGCGCGCGAGCGGCTGAAGGGCCGGCTCACGATCGACTATGTCGTGCCCGATTATTACGCGCTGCGGCCGAAGAAGTGCATGGGCGGCTGGGGCCGGCAGTTCTTCAACATTTCGCCGGCCGGCAAGGTGCTGCCCTGCCACGCCGCCGAGAGCATTACCGGGCTCGACTTCGAATCGGTACGCTCCAACCATTCGATCGCCTGGATCTGGCAGAACTCCGAGGCCTTCAACCGCTATCGCGGCACCGGCTGGATGAAGGAGCCGTGCAAGACCTGCGAATTCCGCGAGATCGATTTCGGCGGCTGCCGCTGCCAGGCCTTTGCGCTGACCGGTGACGCCGCCAACACCGATCCGGCCTGTGCGCTGTCGCCGCTGCACGAGACCATCTTCAAGCAGGCCGAGCGCGAGGCCGAGGGCGACACCAACCGCTTCGTCTATCGCAATTTCGCCGGCGGCACTCTGGAATCCGGCGAATGACGCCTGACGCCGACGCGGCCGGCTCAGTCAAGCGCGCCGATCCCTTTGCGCCGCTGAGCTCCGAAATGCTCGACGTCGGCGACGGCCACGAGCTCTATGTCGAGAGCGTCGGCCGCAACGACGGCATCCCCGCGGTCTATCTGCATGGCGGCCCCGGCAGCGGTAGCCAGCCCGACCATCGCCGGCTGTTCGATCCCGACCGTTTCCACGCCGTGCTGTTCGACCAGCGCGGCTGCGGTCGCAGCCGGCCGAAGGGATCGCGCCAGCACAACACCACGCAGCATCTGATCGCGGACATGGAAAAGATCCGCGAGAAATTCGGCGTCGCGCGCTGGATGGTGGTCGGCGGCTCCTGGGGCGCGACGCTGGCGCTGGCTTATGCGCAGGCGCACCCCGAGCGCGTCTCCGGGATTGCGCTGCGCGCGACGTTTCTCGGCACGCGTGCTGAAGTCGAGATCGCCTTCACCTCGCGCCTGTCAGAATTCTACCCCGCGCTCTACGAGGATTTTCTCAGCGTGCTGCCGTTCGAGGAGCGCGCGCGACCGGTGGAAGCCTACTATCGCCGCATCCTCGATCCCGATCCGGCCGTGCATGGACCCGCATCGCGCGCCTGGCACGACACCGAGCGCGCCTTGTCGGAGCACAAGGCGGCAAAGACGCGGATCGACCTGGCGTCGCTGAACGTGTGGCGCACATTGCCGGCGACGCCGTTCATGGAGGCGCATTATTTCGTCCAGGACAGCTTCATGACGGAGAACCAGTTGTTGCGGAACGCCGGCAAGCTTGACGGCATTCCCGGCATTATCGTCCAGGGACGCTACGACCTGTTGTGTCCTCCCAAGACATCCGAGCGGCTAGCGAAAGCGTGGCCGGGTTCCGAGATTCGTATCGTGGAACAAGCCGGCCATTCGCTCTATGATACCGGCGTGCGAGACGCGATCATGAAGTCGATCGCGGACATCGCCTCGAAGATCTCGCGCTAACAGGACAACAAGAAAATGCCACTCGCTGGAAAAGGCATGCTGCTGACGTCGATGAACATCGATGCGGCTGCCGAAGCCGATTTCAATCGCTGGTACGATCGCGAGCATCTGGAAGAGCGCGTTGCGATCGAGGGTTTTCTGGAGGCGCGGCGCTATGTCGCGCACGCCGCCAATCCCAAATATCTCTCGCTGTATTCGACCGCGACGCTCGACGTGCTCGACAGTCCCGCCTACCGGGCGCGGCTCGCCAATCAGACCGAATGGTCGCGACGGAGCATGGCGCATTTCAAGGACATGCTGCGCGTGGTCGCCCGCATCACGATCAGCAACGGGACCGGCCGCGGCGCGGCGCTGGGCGTAGTCCGGCTGCGGCCGACGCCGGACAATGCAGCCGCGTGGCGTGACGCACTGCAAGAACGGCTGGCGCCGGACAAGCACGACGGCATCATCTCGATGCATCTGCTCGAGAGCGAACCGGAATTGTCGGGCGCGACGGCGGACATTCCGGCGGTGCGCAACGAAGGCGCGCGCGACTGGTTCGTGCTGATCGACGGCACGCATGTCGGCGCGGTGTCGGCCGTGATCGCCGCGCGCTTCACCGGCCCTGCCGCCTCGCCATTCCCGCTTCCCGTGTCGGTCGGCACCTACAGCCTGATGTGGGACCTCGCGAAGAGCGACATCACGCGCAACTAGGCCACCGGACGCATCGCAACATGCTGCACCGCCACATACTGCGCGCGGCCGTTAATGCTGTGTGCGCGTAGCTCCCATGAAAGAGGGGAAGCGCGAAATTTGCCGTTGTACTTCGGAGCCGTTCTAATAAGCTAACCCAATGACGTCATTCAGAAACCAGATCGCCGCGCGTTAGCGTTCGCAAGCTCAAGAAAAGGCCGCCGGGTCTTTGAGCCTGCGCGGACAGGGTAGGAATGAAACCGACCGATATTGCGGCCCCCGACTACTTTCACAAAGTGGTCGATTGCCAATGGGCCTGTCCTGCGCACACTCCCGTTCCCGAATACATCCGACTGATCGCTCAAGGCCGCTACAGCGACGCCTATATGATCAACTGGAAATCGAACGTGTTTCCCGGAATTCTGGGACGCACCTGCGATCGTCCATGTGAGCCGGCGTGCCGCCGCGGACGCGTCGAGGATACCCCGGTCGCGATCTGCCGCCTGAAGCGCGTCGCCGCCGACTTCAAGGATGACATCACGCAACGCCTGCCGCGGCCCTCGGCCAAGAACGGCAAGCGCGTTGCCTTCGTCGGCGGCGGTCCCGCTTCGCTGACGGTGGCGCGCGATCTCGCGCCGCTCGGCTATCACTGCACCGTGTTCGACGCCGATCCCCGAGCCGGCGGCATGATGCGCTCGCAGATCCCGAAATTCCGCCTTCCGGATTCAGTCATCGACGAAGAGACCGGCTACATCCTGGGTCTCGGCGTCGACTTCAAGGGCGGCCACCGCATCGCGAGCATGAAGGCGCTGCTCGCGGAGAAGTACGACGCGATCTTCGTCGGCTCCGGCGCACCGCGCGGCCGCGAGCTCGACATTCCCGGGCGCAAGGAAGCAGCCGCCAACGTCCATATCGGCATCGACTGGTTGTCCTCCGTCTCGTTCGGCCATACCGACAAGATCGGCAAGCGCGTCGTCGTACTCGGCGGCGGCAACACCGCGATGGATTGCTGCCGCACCGCGCGCCGCCTCGGCGGCGAAGAGGTTAAGGTCGTCGTGCGCTCCGGCTTCGAGGAAATGAAGGCCTCGCCCTGGGAGAAGGAAGACGCGCTCCACGAGGACATCCCGATCCTCAACTTCCTTGTGCCCACAGCCTTCGTTCACGACAATGGCAAGCTCACCGGCATCACCTTCCAGAAAGTGAAGGCCGAATACGACGCCAAGGGCCGCCGCAACCTTGTGCCGTCGGGCGAGCCGGACCAGACCATCGAATGCGACGACGTGCTGGTCGCGGTCGGCCAGGAGAACGCCTTCCCCTGGATCGAGCAGGACTGCGGCATCGAGTTTGACAAATGGCACATGCCCAAGGTCGATCCGAAGACGTTCGTATCCACCAATCCAAAAGTGTTCTTCGGCGGCGACGCCGCCTTCGGGCCGAAGAACATCATCTGGGCGGTGGCGCAGGGCCATGACGCCGCGCTGTCGATCCACAAAATGCTCTCGGGCGAGGACGTCACCGAGCGGCCATTGCCGGAGGTGCACATCTCCTCGCAGAAGATGGGCATCCACGAATGGAGCTATGACAACGACATCTCCAACGACAAGCGCTACAAGGTGCCGCATCGCGACAAGGTGATCGCGCTGAAGGACATCCGCACCGAGGTCGAGCTTGGCTACGACGTCAAGCTGGCGCTGGGCGAGGCCCATCGCTGCCTGAACTGCGACGTCCAGACCGTGTTCTCGACCTCGCTCTGCATCGAGTGCGATGCCTGTGTCGACATCTGCCCGATGGATTGCATCACCTTCACGGAGAATGGCGATGAAACCGATCTGCGCCAGCGCCTGAAGGCGCCGTCACTGCATCCCGACCAGGACCTCTACGTGTCCTCTGATCTCAAGACCGGGCGCGTGATGGTGAAGGACGAGGACGTCTGCCTCCATTGCGGGCTGTGCGCCGAGCGTTGTCCCACCGGCGCCTGGGACATGCAGAAATATTTGATCGAGATGACTCAAGCGGGTTCGACATGTCCGACAAAAAGCCGATCAGCAGCGTAAACGACTTCGTCGTCCGCTTCGCCAACGTCAACGGATCGGGCTCGGCCAGCGCCAACGAGATGTTTGCGCGCGCGATCCTGCGCCATGGCGTTCCGGTGAGCCCCCGTAACATCTTCCCGTCCAACATCCAGGGCCTGCCGACCTGGTACGAGGTGCGGGTGACCGAAGACGGCCATCTCGGCGCCCGCGGCGGCGTCGACATGATGGTCGCCATGAACCCGCAGACCTGGGACAAGGACGTCGCCGGCATCGAGCCCGGCGGCTATCTGTTCTACGATTCCACCAAGCCGATGCCGTCGACGAAATTCCGCGACGACATCACCGTGATCGGCGTCCCCCTGACCGCGATCACCAACTCGACCTACACCGATCCGCGCCAGCGCCAGCTGTTCAAGAACATCATCTATCTCGGCGCGCTCTCGGCGCTGCTCGACATGGACCCGAAGCTGATCGAGCAGCTGATCGGCGAGCAGTACAAGGGCAAGGAGAAGCTGCTCTCGTCCAATGTCCACGCGCTGCATCTCGGCCGCGACTGGGCGCTGCAGAATTTGAAATGCCCGACCGGGCTTCGGGTAAAGAAGTCCGACAAGGTCGGCGACCGCATCTTCATCGAGGGCAACAGCGCCGCCGCGCTCGGCGCCGTCTATGGCGGCGCCACAGTGTGCGCCTGGTATCCGATCACGCCGTCCTCGTCGGTGGCGGAGGCTTTCACCGCGCATTGCAAGAAGTACCGGCACGATCCGGAAACCGGCAAGGCGAAATACGCCATCGTGCAGGGCGAGGACGAGCTGGCTTCGATCGGCATCGTGATCGGCGCCTCCTGGAACGGCGCACGCGCCTTCACCGCGACCTCCGGCCCCGGCATCTCGCTAATGACCGAGTTCATTGGCCTGTCGTATTTCGCCGAAATCCCGGCCGTGATCATGAACATCCAGCGCGCCGGTCCCTCGACCGGCATGCCGACCCGTACCCAGCAATGCGACATCATCGCCTGCGCCTATGCTTCGCATGGCGACACCAAGCATGTGCTGCTGTTCCCGGAAGATCCCGCCGAGGCGTTCGAGTTCGCGGCCGCGGCTTTCGATCTCGCCGAGCGGCTCCAGACCACCATCTTCCTGATGCTCGACCTCGACATCGGCATGAACCACCGGCTCTGCCGTCCGCTGAAATGGGACGATGCCAGGCAATATGACCGCGGCAAGGTGATGACCGCGGCGATGCTGGATGAAGGCCGCGATTTCGGCCGCTATCTCGACGTCGACGGCGACGGCATCCCGTACCGAACCTATCCCGGCACGCATCCGACCAAGGGCTCCTTTTTTACCCGCGGCACGTCGCGTGACCGCTATGCGCGTTACTCCGAAGAAGGCTCGGTCTACGCCGACAACATGCAGCGGCTGATGCGCAAGTTCGAGACCGCGCAGGATCTGGTACCGCGACCGCTCCAGGCCAATGCGGAACGGCCGACCAAATACGGCGTGATCTATTTCGGCTCGACCACGCCGGCGATGGACGAGGCGATCGGATTGCTTGAGGCACGAGGCCATCAGCTTGATCGCCTGCGCATCCGCGCCTTCCCGTTCCACTCCAGCGTGGCGAGCTTCCTCGCCGAGCACGATTTCGTCTACGTGGTCGAGCAGAACCGCGACAGCCAGCTGCGCCAGCTCATCGTCAACGAGAACGGCATCGACCCGGTGCGGCTGGTGCCGATCGTGCACTACGACGGTTCGCCGATCACCGCCCGTTTCATCGCAAAAGCCATTGGCGACCACCAGGATCACCTCAAGGTGACCCCGCTCCGCAAGGCCGTGTCATGACCTACGCTTTACTCTTTCCTTCGTCATGCCCGGGCATAGCCGTCCGAAGGACGGCGTCGCTTCCGCTCGCCTATGCCCGGGCATCCACGCCTTCCTTCCTTGCCGCCAAGACGTGGATGGCCGGGTCAAGCCCGGCCATGACGCGGCTGGGATTGCAGGTGCTCGCATGACCTACATTGCAAAGCCGAAATTCCACCATCCCGGGCTGAAGAAGAACGAGCTCGGCTACACCCATCGCGACTACGAAGGCAAGATCTCGACGCTGTGCGCGGGCTGCGGCCATGACTCGATCACGGCCTCGATCATCGAGGCCTGCTATGAGCTCTCGATCGAGCCGCACCGGGTCGCCAAGATCTCCGGCATCGGCTGTTCGTCCAAGACGCCGGACTATTTCCTCGGCAATTCGCACGGCTTCAACTCCGTGCACGGCCGCATGCCCAGCGTGCTGACCGGCGCCAACCTCGCCAATCGCGACCTGATCTATCTCGGCGTCTCCGGCGACGGCGATTCCGCCTCGATCGGCTTCGGCCAGTTCGCGCATTCGATCCGGCGCGGCGTCAACATGACCTATATCGTCGAGAACAACGGCGTCTACGGCCTGACCAAGGGCCAGTTCTCGGCGACCGCCGACCGCGGCTCGAAGTCCAAGAAGGGCATTACCAACACCGACAACGCCATCGACCTCGTCGCGATCGCGCTGCAGTTGGGGGCGACTTTTGTCGCGCGCTCGTTCTCCGGCGACAAGACCCAGCTCGTGCCGTTGATCGCGGCCGCGATCCGCCACAAGGGCGCATCGTTCATCGACGTCATCAGCCCCTGCATCGCCTTCAACAACCACGCCGGCTCGACCAAGAGCTTCGACTATGTCCGCGAGCACAATGATGCGGTGAACCGGCTCGACGTGCTGGTCGGCCGCGATCCGATTGCGGTGGACTACGCACCGGGCACGGTGCAAATGGTCGAACAACATGACGGCAGCAGGATCGCGCTGCGCAAGATCGACGCCGACTACGATCCGCACGACCGGCTCGGCGCCCAGACCTTCCTGCAAAAGCACGCCGCAAAGGGACAGATCGTCACCGGCCTGCTCTACGTCGATCCCGACGCGGAAGATCTGCACGAGCATCTCAACACGGTCGATACGCCGCTCAACACGCTGGAAGCGGACACGCTCTGCCCGGGCTCGGCGCTGCTGGACAAGTTCAACGCCAGCCTGCGGTGATCGCCTACCGCGCCGCGGCCGGCTGCCGGACGCGTATGGTGATCTTCTCCGAGACGATGGGCGGCTCGAACGGATAGTGCTTGGCATCGCCCAGCACGAGTTGAAGCGTATGCGTCCCGGGCGGAAGCTCGAGCAGCGTTTCGGTCTGCCCTGCCCCGAAATGCAGATGCGACTTGTCCTGCAGGATCGGCTCCTTGGGATCGATCGGGTCGTTGACGTCGATCAGCAAATGATGATGGCCGGCGTTCTGATACTCGTCGCCTGCATGGGTCACTCCCATGTTGCGCAAGCCGAACCGGACCCAGAATCCGCCGCGGACCTTCTGCCCGTCATGCGGGGTGATGAAATAGAGCTTTGCGTCCTTGGGCGCTGCCTTGCCTTGCGAAAAGGCTGCCCCCGGGAGCAATGCGAGCGCCGCCGCCAGTGCGACGCAACGAAGGATCTGCATCAAACCAACTCCACCACTTAAGGACTGAGCGCCACGCGGAATCCGTGCGTCGGATAACGAACATTTGTGTCGTAGCCGTCGCGGTTGGACGGCCGCACATATCTCGAATCGTTCTTCCAGGAGCCCGAGCGCAGGACATGAGCGCTGCAGTCCCCGCTGCTCCATGCCGAGCCGTCGGTGGGC